>JAAXIE010000118.1 GCA_012270525.1 Dehalococcoidia bacterium
CCTCGTGGTCGCCCGCCCAGTCTCGACCCTGGTGCAGGAACGCGACCGACCCTATTTCCGGTATGGCGATGAATTGCTGCTCCGCGGAAAGCTGGAGCAGCCGAAGGCCTTCGGTGACTTCGACTACCCCGCCTACCTGGAGTCCCAAGGCATCTACTACACCGTCCTCTTCCCCGGGGTCGAGCCCATTGCGGAAGGCCAGGGAAACCCCCTGCGCGCCTGGCTTCACAACACCAGGCTCGGGCTCGCCGCACATCTGGACGACATCCTGCCCCAGACCCAAGCCTCCCTCGCTCAAGCCCTTCTCCTGGGCAAGCGCGACACCCTCCCCCAAGAGGTACGGGAGGAGTTCCGCGCCAGTGGTACGTCCCACCTGCTGGCGGTGTCGGGGTTGCATGTTGGCGTTGTGTTGTTCCTCACCTTGGGAGGTAGCGCCTTCGCCCTCGGTCGGCATCGCCAACTCTACATCCTGGTGCCCTTGGCAACCGTCTGGGGATACGCTGCTCTCACAGGCATGGCACCACCCGTGGAGCGAGCCGCCATCATGGCCACGGTTTACTTATGCGCCGTTGCCCTCGGTCGACCCCGCAGCCATCTACCAGCCATCCTCCTCGCTGCCTCCGTGATGGCCGGGTTGGAACCCCAAGCCCTTCTCCAGGTCTCCTTCCAGTTGAGCTTCGCCGCCGTGGCGGGGATCGCCCTGGTTCTGCCGTGGCTCCAAGACCAGAGACCGGGAGAGCCTCAGGCCGGGGTCTGGCCTGCAATCTACCACCACGTTCGGGGTGGTCTGGTCGTGTCGCTAGCCGCCACCATGGCAACGCTACCCTTGGTGGCCTTCAACTTCCATCACGTACCCACCATGGGTATCCCAACCACCATTCTTGCCTTGCCCGCTATTCCCTTCGTCCTTGGAGGCTCGGCCTTGGCGGTGGCCCTCAACGCTGTCTACGCTCCATTGGGCGGAGCCATTGGATGGTGCGCATGGATTCCCCTCACCTACACCCTCGAACTCGTAGGCTTGGTGGCACGGATTCCCGGGTCATCCTTCGCTGTCCCTGGAATACCGGAAGCTCTGGTTCTCGTCTACTACGCCATCCTCGCCGTCATCGTGTCATCGCCCCGGCGGCTGAGGTCTTTCTGGGCAAGGCTGAGAGACCGGCACACCTCGACCCCAACTCAAGACCTCACCGTTCAACGAAGGCTGGCTGCGCCAGCCCTCGAGTCGCCCATAGCCCGCGCCTCCCTGCTCCTTCTGTTGGCCGCTGTAGCCTTCCTGCTATGGGCCAGGGTCCTTGGTGCCGACGACGACAGGTTGCACCTCACATTCTTCGACGTCGGCCAAGGCGACTCCACCCTCATCGAGAGCCCCGGTGGCAAGCGCATCCTGGTTGACGGCGGGCCCAGCCCCCGCGCAGCCCTTCGCCACCTGGACGACCGCACCAGCTTCTGGGGCCGGAACATCGACCTGGTGGTGCTCACCCATGCCGATGAAGACCACTTCGCCGGGCTGATTGAGGTGGTGCAACGCTATGACGTGGGAGGCGTCGTGCAGGGAGGCATCGCATCCGAAAGCCCCATCTACCCGGCATGGGAAAAGGCAGTCGACCAAAAGCAACTCCTCCGCGTATCAGCCCTCGGAGGCCAGACCATCGACCTCGGAGAGCCGGTGCGTCTCGACGTGCTGCACCCCCCTGCAGGTTATGCCGACTCCACCAGCAACAACAATGGGGCCGTCCTGAAGCTGACCTACGGCCAAGTCAGCTTCCTCCTTCCAGCAGACATTGAAGCCAGGGCGGAAGCAGCATTGATGAGAAACTACTCGTCCCTGGACTCCACCGTCCTCAAGGTACCCCACCACGGCAGCAACACTTCCAGCACCACCCCGTTCCTTCGCTCGGTCGACCCGGAGGTGGCAGTGGTCTCAGCTGGCAAGGACAACCCCTACGGTCATCCATCCCCCCTGACCATGGACCGATTGCACGAAGTGCTCCCTCCCGACCGCGTACTGACAACTGCCGACCACGGCAACATCCACTTCTCCACCGACGGGCAGAGGCTCTGGCTGCACACCGACCGGTAGAGCCGGGCCCACAGTTGTTATACTTGCCTAAAGGCATCCCACAAGGACATATCGAATGAGGGTCGACGGACGCACCAACAACGAGATGCGCCCCCTTAAGCTGCAACCCGGCTATCAGCAGTTCGCCGAGGGTTCCGCCCTCATGGAAATGGGCATGACCCGCGTCCTCTGCGCTGCCTCGGTCGAGGAGCGCGTACCGCCCTTCCTGCGCGGTGCCGGACTTGGGTGGGTGACTGCGGAATACGCCATGCTGCCCCGCTCCACCCTCACACGCACCGCGCGGGAGACTACCGTCCGAGGTCGCTCCGCCGAAATCCAGCGATTGATCGGCCGCAGTCTGCGCGCCATCACCGACCGCGAAGCTCTGGGCGAGCGCACTATCCAGGTGGACTGCGATGTCCTCCAAGCCGATGCTGGCACCCGCACCGCCTCGATCAACGGTGCCTATGTGGCCCTGCACCTGGCCTGCCAGACCTTGATAAACGCAGGGGTAATCAGCCAGCCCCCGCCCCTCACCGGACAGGTAGGTGCGGTCAGCGTAGGGCTGCTCGGCGGCGAACTTCTCCTCGATCTCACCTACGCCGAAGACCAGCAGGCCCAGGTTGACTTCACCATCGTGATGACCAGCCTCGGAGACATCGTGGAAGTCCACGGTGCCACGGAAGGCGCCCCCTTCGCCCAAGAACTCCTCTCACGGGTGATGGAGTTGGCCTCCAGGGGATTGCAGCCGGTATTCCAAGCCCAGCGGGAAGCCATCGCACAGGCCGACACGTAGCCTTACGCCAGATACCGATAACCTGCACGGTTCGCCGGATCACACCCGCTGCACTGCCAACACTACCTCTCCACGCTCGAGCTTGAGTTTCTCGGTGGGGCTGCCTTCCGGCGGCGCGCCTTCCACCAAGCGGTCGGACAGAGTCTCCTGCTGGATGTAGGGACCATACTCGCTCATCACCCGGCGCAGGTCGTCCATGCCCTGCTCGCCACTGAAATAGGTGATTATGCGGTCGGTCAGCTCAAAACCCGCATTGCGACGCAGGTTCTGGATGCGGTGCACCACCTCCCGCGCCGTTCCCTCGTCCCTGAGGTCATCGGTGAGTGTGGTATCGATCGCGACCATCCATGCATGGTCCAACGCCACCGAGTAGCGGTGCTCCGTCTCCCCATCGCCGTTGCCGTCCCCGCCAGCCGGTGGCCAGGTCATCAACACTACACCCTCGGGCTGGTCCCCCAGTTGGGCCCGCGCAGCGTTGACCATCTCAGAGGGGAGGTATGAAGCTTCGCACACCTTCACGTTCAACTCGTCCAGCAATTGCGGGCCTATTAGTTGAAGCGTACTGTCGTCCGCCGGTCGCCACGGACCAATAACCACTTGGGGCAGGGGTTGGCGCACCTTGATCCCCGACTTCGACCGCGCGCTGCGTCCCAAGCTGGCCAGGCGCATGGCCAAGCGCGTATGCTCCACCAAGCCCTGATCGATAAGGTCGACGTCTACCTCTGGGAACATGGCGAGATGAACACTGGCTGGCGCATCTGGGTACGCCGACCGTTCCAAATTCTGGTACATCTCCTCGGCTACGAAGGGGGTATACGGGGCCAACAGTCGACTCACCGTGGTTAGGCAGCGATACAGGGTGGCATATGCGTCCAGCTTGTCCTGGTCACCCGACCCATCAGGGAAACTCTTCCAGAAGCGACGCCGACTGCGTCGCACATACCAGTTGGAGAGCCGGTCGACGAACTCCTGGATGCGCCTGCCTCCACTGGTGGGGTCGTACTCCTCGAAGGACTGGGTGACCTCGCCCACCAGCACGTTCAGTTCCGACAGTAGCCAGCGGTCTAACTCCGCTCTGGGCTTCCAGTCAGCCGGGACTTGGTCCGGATGAAAATCGTCCAGCACGGCATAGGTCGTGAAGAACGAGTAGACGTTCCAAAGGGTCAGCAGAAAGCGACGCACCACCTCGTTGACCAGAGTGTCGGAGAAACGGCGCGACTCCCCCGGCTGTGATGCGGTGAACAGGTACCAGCGTGTGGCGTCCGCCCCGTGAGCATTGATCACCGTCCACGGGTCTACCACGTTGCCGGTGTGCTTGCTCATCTTCTGGCCCTTGTCGTCCAGAATCAGGCCCAAGCAGATGACGTTGCGGAAGCACGGTTCATGCGTCAGCAGCGTCGATAGGGCATGCAGGCTGTAGAACCACCCACGGGTCTGGTCCACGGCCTCGCAGATGTAGTCCGCCGGAAGACGGCCGTCAGCTTTCAACTGCTCCGTGGCCACATCCTGTGGTACATGCCACTGCGAGAATGGCATGGCCCCCGAATCGAACCAAGCATCCAGCACTTCGG
>JAAXIE010000038.1 GCA_012270525.1 Dehalococcoidia bacterium
CCCCAGGTTGGCCGACCCCCAGTACCATCGCTCCGATTCAGCCCGCAGAGAACGGTTGGTCGCCCGTCTCTTCCAGTTGATCGACGCCGCCGGCATCCCTATCACCGACTCCGAGGCCGTCCCCGAACCCTTGACAGGTCAGGAACCCCCACCTGGGCCTCCCCAGTCCAAGCCCAAGACCCGCACCAGATCCGAGTCTGCTCCCCCCAACAAACCGTCCAAGGCACCGGAAGCCAGCTTGGACTCGCCCGTAACCGTCCTCCGGGGCATAAACGCCCGCACCTCTACCCGCCTGAAGCGCTTGGACGTCGAGACCGTGCGACACCTCCTCTACTTCTTCCCCCGGCGTCATGAGGGCTACGCCTCCCTTTCCAAGATTAGCGACCTCAGGCCCGGCGAGAATCACACCGTTCAGGGCGTCGTTTGGGAAGCCCGCGAGTCCGTCCGCGGGAAGCGCAACCTCAAGTGCACCGAGGCAGTGATCAGCGACGAAACGGGCAACCTCCGTGTCACCTTTTTCGGCAATACCTACATGATCAAGAACCTGCGCACCAACCGTCGCGTCCTCCTTAGCGGGCGCGTTGAACTCTACCGCGGCCAACTGGAGATGCAGTCCCCCGAATACGAGTTCATCGACGAACAGGAGAACATGCTGAATGCTGGTCGCCTGGTGCCCGTTTACCCTCTGACCGAGGGCTTGGTGCAGCGCATCGCGCGTCGCCTCACCTGGCAGGCACTGGAGCGTTGGCAGTCCCTCATCGAGGACGGCATCCAGCTGTCGTTCCGCCAGCAGAACGACCTCATGGATCTGCCCCAAGCCATCTCTCAGTCCCACTATCCATCGGACCTCGACACCCTGGAGCAAGCCCGACGACGGCTCGCCTTCGATGAGCTTCTGGTGCTTCAACTGGCAGTCTTGCTGAGACGCGGGGCCTCCAGCGCGGTCGCCTCCGGCACCCCGGTACCCTCAGGAGCCCCGGCGGTCGAGAATTTCATCGATGCCCTCCCCTTCCCCCTCACCAGTGCCCAGAGGCGGTGCATGGCCGAAATCGGCAGTGCCATGGAAACCACCGGCCCTCCCATGGACCGCCTCCTGCAGGGCGACGTGGGCAGCGGCAAGACCGTGGTAGCCCTGGTCGCCTTGCTATCCGCCGTGGCCGCAGGATACCAGGGAGCCATCATGGCCCCCACCGAGGTCCTGGCCGAGCAGCACTTCAACACAGTTTCCGCCCTCTTGGGAAACCTCTCCGAGCCGGAGCAGACCATTTTCTCGGTGCAACGCAGCCCCCTGGACGGACCGGTAGGTGGACCGGTAGATGGACCGGTATCCATCGGCCTGCTCGTGGGCAGCACGCCAACGGCAGCCAAACGGGAAGTGCGCCGCCGGTTGAGCGACGGCACCCTTCATATCGTGATCGGCACTCACGCCCTGATACAGGACAAGGTGAACATACCCAACCTTGTGCTCGCAGTGGTGGACGAACAACACCGGTTTGGAGTCCTGCAGAGGGCCGCCCTGCGCGAGACTGCTCGTCATAACCCCCATCTACTCGTGATGTCCGCCACCCCCATACCCCGCACCCTCGCCATGACCCTCTACGGCGACCTCAACATCTCCACCATCGACGAGATGCCACCCGGTCGCGAACAGGTGCGCACCGGGTGGGTCCCCAACTACAAGCGGAACGACGCCTACCGCTTCGTGAGGCAGGAAGTGGAAAGCGGAAGGCAGGCCTTCGTGGTCTGTCCCCTCATCGACGAGTCGGAGTCGGTGGAAACGCGGGCGGCCTCCGTTGAATACGACCGCTTGTCACAGCAGGTCTTTCCCGACCTCCGCTTGGGTCTTTTGCATGGACGCATGCGCCCCAGTGCGAAGGAAGAGATGATGCGCAGCTTCCGCGACGGCGGCCTGGACATATTGGTGTCCACCCCCGTGGTGGAGGTCGGCATCGACGTGCCCAACGCCTCGGTGATGCTGGTGGAAGGGGCCGACAGGTTCGGCCTGGCCCAGTTGCACCAGTTCCGCGGTCGAGTCGGCCGCGGCATCCACCAGAGCTATTGCCTGCTGCTGGCCGACGACCCAGGCGACGAAGCCAAGCAGCGGCTGGAAGCGATATCCTCCATCCAGGACGGCTTCCGTCTCGCCGAAGTGGACCTGGAGTTGCGAGGGCCAGGCGACTTCTTTGGCACGCGCCAGAGCGGCCTCCCCACTCTTCACATGGCCCGCCTTTCCGACATCGAACTCCTCTCCAAAGCCCGCGAATACGCGACGACCGTCCTCGCCCAAGACCCCCTGCTCCAGGCCCAGGAAAACCGTCCCTTGGCAGAACAGGTCCAGCGCTTCCTCCAAAAGGCCGGAACAGACGCGAGCTAACCGCCCCTCTCCCGTTCTCCCCGCACGATCGGGCACCCACCGCCCGAACTTCATACCCGACTAACCCCACCTCAACCCACACCTCTTCCTGTCACCCGGACCACCGTCACCCTCAACTATGACAACCTCTCATTGCCTCCCACCTCCCCTTCCTGCTAGCCTGATTACAGGCTGGGGACCGACCCCGCA
>JAAXIE010000340.1 GCA_012270525.1 Dehalococcoidia bacterium
CCGGTGGGTCCGGCAGGCGGAAACGGTCTCTCTCGTTCCTCTTCTTGTCAGTGGCTTTGGGTGTGGTCATGTGGGACCTCGGAAGGCTCGGCCTCGTGGGCCGTTCGGGTATTACCGGCGGCGATTATACACGCACAATTGCAGTGGGGTCATGGCAACAGAAGCCGGACAAGGATATACGGTCTCTCCAGCACGAGTTAGTCCGTACAACTCCGCGGCGGTTCGCTCGACATGGCTGGCGTTACGGAAGGGCCGCCACCGCCTTGACCTCCACCAGCAACTCTTCCCGCACGAGACCACCCACGACCAGAAGGGTGTTCGCCGGGTAGTCGCCGTTGGGATACATGCTCGGGAATATTTCGCTGCGGGCCTGGATGAACGGCTGCACCGCGTCGCGACCAACCAGGTAAGTGGTGAACTCCAGCACGTCACTGAAGGACGCCCCGATCCCCTCCAAGGCCGCCCCCAGGTTCTGGAACACCTGGCGCGTCTGGGCTGCCACGTCACCAGCCCCCACAAGTTGCCCGTCGGCGTTCAGGGCCACCTGCCCCGCCAGATATGCCACGCGACCGCAGTTTGCCTGTACCACGGCCGAATAAGCTCCGATGGGAGCAGGGACCCCTTGCGGGTTGACGGTCGTTCGTTCAGTTGGCATCTCGTCCTCCAGTTGGGTGGTTGTCCTCAGATATTGGCGACCCGATGAGCATCAGGTTTCCAGGAAGCATTATAGCCTAAGGGGGCCGCATCCCCTCACCACGTCTTGCTCTCCCATTACGTAGGCGGCCCGAAGAGTACCCGGCCCGATCTTCACCTTGACCCAATATGGCCCTCCCCATATCATGCCGCCACCCAAGCAGTTCGAGGTGGCATATGCTGGAAGGGCAACTCAGCACCATCACCCCCGGCACCCCCAAACTGGAGTTGGATACCCCCGCCTTCCTGGTGGATACCGGGATCATGGAAGCCAATATCGAGAAGATGGCTGCCTGGTTCCGTGAGAAGCCCGCCGGTCTACGTCCCCATATGAAGCACCACAAGTGCCCCACCATCGCCCTGAAACAGATCGCTGCCGGGGCCGTGGGCGTCTGCTGCCAGAAGCTCGGCGAGGCCGAAGCCATGGCCGACGGCGGCGTGCAGGATATCCTCATCACCTACGAGGTCCTGGGTCAGGCCAAGATCCAGCGTCTGTTGCACCTGGCCCAGCGCACCAACCTGTTGGTGACCGTCGACGACCCCGGCAACGTGCAAGACCTGTCTCAGGCAGCAGCCTCTGCAGGCGTCACCCTCGGCATCCTGGTCGACATAAACTGCGGTCAGAACCGTTGCGGCGTCGACCCGGGAGAACCCGGCGTGGCCTTGTCTCGCGCCGTTTCCCGTTCCCCGAACCTGCAGCTGCGGGGCATCTGTGGCTACGAGGGTCACCTGCAGGCCGTCGCCGACCTGGAAGGCCGGACGCTTCGAGCGCGTCAGGCCATGGAGCAGGTGGTAGCCACCGCCGAGGCCATCCGCAGCGAGGGGATGTCCTGCGACATCGTCAGTTCCGGGGGCACCGGCACCTACAACATCACCGGCGACTACCCCGGCATCACCGAGGTGCAGGCCGGGTCCTACGTGTTCATGGATGCGGCCTACCGGCGTGTCATGGACGACTTCCAGGTCGCTGGCACCATCCTGACCACGGTCGTCAGCCGTGCTTCCCCGGACCGTGCCGTCCTCGACTGCGGCATGAAGGGCATCTCCACCGACCAGTGGCCACCGGAAATCGTGGGGATGCCGGGCGTGCAGGTGCGCAGCGTTTCCGATGAACACCTGAGCGTGAACCTCACCGACGACGAAAGCCGCCAGCTACGTCCGGGCGACAAGCTGGAACTGGTGCCCGGCCACAACGACACCACCGTCCATCTCCACTCCCACCTCTTCGCCATGCGCCAGGGAGTCCTCGAAGATGTCTGGGAAGTGGCAGGTCGCGGCCGCATCCGCTAGCCGCTGGCACCGCACACGAACTTCACAGATGGGGCTAATTGGTAGGAATGTACAGGCCCAGAGCGTTATCCAGTTGGTCAGCACGTGAGAATACGTCATAGTAGACCCCACTGTGCGGTGGGTCCTCGCGTTTCCCCTTGACGAAGCCGTACGCTGTATAAAGAGAATATACTGGCCCACCGCTGTCTCCATAATAGGCCCATTGGTGCTCCATTTGCACAAGTTTGCAATCTCTCCCTGCGCAGACGCTGGTCTTCTGCACGTCATCGCAACTCATGTGGGTAGTTATGCCATTCTTGCAGAGCTGCATACCCACCCGCGGGATGCCAACACCGTCCACGTCCCTAGCGCGGATCTCTGTGAAGTCACTTCCCCCAGCGTAAAAGCGGTTGGGGGTCGGATGCTCCCCAGTGTGCCACTGGAAGTCTCCGTAGCGTCCTTCATGCGCTTCCTGAAAATCCAAGTCCACGTTGTCATCTTCGAGGGCATCCGAACAGTGCCCAGCGGTAGCGATCCCCTCTGTGCCTTCGGAGGTCGATACGACGAAGCCACTGGTGCAAACGACAAGGGACTCACCGCCCATATGCTTGGTGCTGCCAAAATCGACCCACAGAGGCGTAGAATCGGTTTTCTGAATTACCTCTACACCAACGTGGTCCAAGATCTCCGCCCTCGTCGCCTGAACGAGTTTCTCTTCGGCGATTTCTTGAAGTGCATCGATAGACGTACCCGGATCGGAAAGCACCAGAGCCGTTTGGATGGTCGCAGACGCCTCGTCGAACGACGTTGAGGCATCTACCACGCTGGGCTCCTCGAGGAGAGCATAATGAACCGCCTCTATAGCCCTACCAACCTCTTCGTCTGTCAAGCCTCGGTTGGATTGCAAG
>JAAXIE010000159.1:0-1096 GCA_012270525.1 Dehalococcoidia bacterium
CTCCTGCCCCGACGGGATGGTCAGGTCCACGGTCATGCCCAGCTTGTTGCGGGCGTGGGCGTTGAACAGGGGCCACCGGTTCCAGGGACGCTCCCCCACCGAGCGGTCGGGCATGGCCCCCGACCAGCCGCTCAAGGCTTCGAGGTACTCCTGGGACGGGCGCGGGGTCGGTCCGCGGGTCAGGTAGGGCGAGTAGTTGGGCGACTCGATGCGTATGATTTCCGCACCCAGATCGCTGAGCAGGGCCGTCGCATAGGGGCCAGCCCATACTATCGTGAGGGCGGCCACCCGCACTCCCTGCAGGGGAAGGGCAGGCTGGTTCACACCACGCCCTCGCTGCGCAACGCCTCCACGTCTTCCGCCGTATACCCCAACTCCGACAACACCTCCGCGGTATGCTGCCCCAAGCGGGGTGCTGGTCGTCTCAAGGCCCACGGCGTGCTCCTCATGATGAACGGGCGAGCCAGCATCTTGAGCGAGCTACCATCGGGTAGCATCGTTTCCGAGAAGCAGCCTCGCTCCTCGAAGACAGCATCCTGCGCCAAATCCTCCACCGTGTTGAGGGGGCCGCTCACCACGCGATGGGCTTGAGCCAGCTTCCAGATTTCGTGCTTGGGTCGCTCCATACACCATGCCAGGAAGTAGGCGTCGAACTCCTCGCGCAGGTCGGGTTCGGCTGGGCCGTCGGAGCCATGCCAACGGGGGTCTTCCATGAATTCTGGGTACTCCAGCATGGCGCGGAAGGACTGGAAACGGCCCACAGGAGAAGCGAAATCGTAATAGCCGTCCAAGCAGGGATATACCCCCTGGGGATAGTGACTGACCCCGGGAACGGTGCGCTTGGTGGGCACGCCTGCATATGCATAGCCGACCAGGGCAGGCATCCGCCGGTCCTGGCTGCCAGCTTGGGTCTCCATGATCGATACATCCACGTGCTGCCCGACACCCTGGTAGCGGGACGCGAAGAAGGCCCCCATGGTTGCCACGGCAGCGATGGCCCCGGCTTGGTACAGACCTACCTTGCCCCCCAGCTTCACCGGCTCGCGGTCAGGCAGACCGGTACTGCACATCTCCCCGCCCATACCGTAGAAGATGA
>JAAXIE010000159.1:1263-4678 GCA_012270525.1 Dehalococcoidia bacterium
ATGCTTCAGGTTGAGGGCGATGCCCCGCTTGTTGGTGTTGAGGTGGAGGAAGATGCCGCTCTTCTCCGGGTCGGGCCGGTCCTGTGGGAAGGGACCGAGACGTCGTGAAGGCTCGCCCGGCAGCGGCTCCACCTTGATGACATCGGCCCCGTAGTCGGCCAACAGTTTTGTGCAGTATGGGCCTGCGGTGTAGTGGGTGAAATCCAGCACCCTGACATCTGCCAGAGCGGTCTCCATGCCGGGACTACCGCACCAACCCGTAGACGTGTTCCGGTCGCACCACGACCACCGCGCGACGCTGCTCGCGCATCACCCGGTCGTACTCATCATAGTCGGGGTGGTCGCCGCCACAAGCCTGGTAGCACTCCCGCAGCATTATGCGCAGATCCTCGTGGTCGGTGTTGTCCCACCCGTGTATCTCCGCATCGCCTTCCACCACCACATAGCTGGACCAGTTGGGGTTCAGGGTAAGCACCGTGCAGCGTGGGTTGCGTTTGAGATTGGCGATCTTGGCACTGTTGCCACGGGCGACAAAGGCTGCTCCCCCGCGGTAGGGGCCGCTGGCCAAAATGCTCATCTGACCCGCACCGCTCTTCCTGGTGGTGGTCACCACGCCCCGGTGATAGCTCTGCATGAAGCGTGCCGCTTCCTCGAAGTTCATGCTTCTCCTTCCTCGTGGGCTCGCTAGGAATCGCCTCGGCCACTAACGGAGGGCTGCTGCTCGCACCACCATGTATCGGCGGCTGCTTCCAGTTCGTCCCTGCTGGCAAAGGAATCGGGGAACTTATATACATCCCGGCGCAACAGACCCTTTTCCATTTTCAGACGCCATCTGTAGTCGCCAGCCTCCCGGTCCCAAAACTCCTCTCCTGTGGCCCGGAATCCATCCGGATAGTCGCGAGACCAGTCACCGTCCAATAGGCCGCGAGACCAGTCACCGTCCAACAGGGAGTCGTTGCCTCTCCATTCCGTTTCAACATTATTCAGAGCCTCACACTCTTCCCCGCCGATTATGCCGCATGCCACTATGAAGACCAGTGCGACAGGCAACAAGACAAACAGTCCCAATTCTCGATACACGACGGGCCTAACGTGCGGCGCAGAGACGACCTCCGGGCGGCCCAGACCCCGCTGGCGCCGCCCTACAGAAAATGAGGCAACACCTCTTCCACCACGCGCTTGAACTGCCCTTCCTGGTCCCAGGAGGGCAGGCGCAGGGTGATGTCGGTGGCCCCCAAATCGACGAACCCCTGGATGCGCTCGATGCACTGCTCGGGGCTACCCAAGGCCACCCAGTTCTCAATCTGGGCGGGAGTGTAGTCGGTGGTGTAGTACATATCCAGGTACTTCTTCGATTCGTTGAAGGCCGCCTCCCTGTCCTCGTTCACGTTGATGTTGAAGTAGAGGACGCAGGGCAGGTCGTCGAAGGAGCGCCCGAACTCACCAGCATACGAGCAGATCCGGTCCCGGATGACGCCGAACTCCTCTTCCGAGGTGAAGGTCGTCATCCAGCCGTCCCCCATCCTGGCCACCCGTTTCAGGGCGCGCTCGATGATGTGAGGCTTGCCGGTGCGGAGGCGTGGGTTGCTGACGATCCAGATGGGCGGCGGTTGCTGCACCGGCTTGGGCTCAATGAAGGCCCCTTCCAAATGATGGAACTCGCCATCGTAGTCCACCGAGTCTTCCATCCAGAGCCGCCGCAATATCTCGATGCTCTCCTCCATGCGCCGCGAGCGGTCGAGGGCCTTCATGCCCATGTTGCGGTACTCGATGCGATGGTCCTGCTGGTCCAGGCTACCTCCCATGCAGGCAGCCATTATCATGCGCCCCTCGGATATCAGGTCGAGGCTGGCCCACTGGTGGGCCATCACAATGGGATTGCGCGATGGAAAGGTGGCCATGCAGGCAGGGCCAATCTGCACTCTGCTGGTGCGGGCGGCGATGGCCCCCATCAGCGTCATCGCTTCCAAGCGGGGCTTGGCCATGATGGAGTCGCCCACCCATACATGCTCGAACACGCCGGAACTCTCGGCCGCTTCCGCCATCTTGAGGAGTTCGCTGGGCTGGGTCAGCCCCAGCAGCACGCCGCGATTGGAAAGGGTCAACCCGAACCGGACTGTCTGGGCCATGCTCACCTCGCGCCACACCTTTGCAGGCTAGTTGGCCAATATTATCACAGGAGACCGTTATCGCAGCAGACTCGCGGGTGGGGAGGTGTGGGTAGGCTCGACGGTTAGTTGGCTGAATTGCGTTCCTCGCCTCCCCTATGTTCTGAGTCGATGTCCAGAATCATCCCTGTCTCTTTCTGAAATACCTTGACCGGAAGGTCGCTGAGAATATCCTGTCGTACGGTCGACTTCATATCAAGTTCAGCAATGGACTTGAGAACGTCAAGGGAAATCGTCTCTGGACCCGAGAGCTTGGCCTCAACCCGGATAGACATAGTGTCGTGGTCAAAACCGGTGGAAGCAGTGTCAGTACCTGGATGGTTGCATATAGCAAAGTGGGCTGCCTCGATAGCAGCATCCTTCTCCTTGCGAGAGAATCCCTGGTTCGGCCTTAGCTCAACGGTGACATGGGGATATTCGGCAGAGAAGACGGCTATCGCATCCCTGGCTGCCTGTGGTACCTCTCCCTTGAAGCTGATCCACGCCGTGTTGTGACTGGGTTTGCGAGACAGAGAGAGATCATCTGGCAGGACCGATTCCATCACGTGAATTACTTCAGAGAGGTCATCTCTCCAGCCGTACCCGTCGATGGACTCTGCGATCGTTATCCCTTCAGCGGTCGCAATTGCCGAGAGGTCTTGTAGTTCCTCTTCACTCACTTCCCATGGGCTGCTACCGGAGCCAAGTGCCACCAGCCCTAAGGCTAGTAGTACCACCGTGCCCAGCAGTACCGCGCTTCGTGACCGTATGAGTGGCAACACTGTTACACCTCCCTCATACTGTTACGATATCTAAGTCCTCTCATATTAAGTAACGGGGGAGCAGTTGTCAGGACTCTAAAGATTACGAGAGCACATAGTTCCACGCCAACATATCGCGCACACTTGGACCGGCGGCAATGGCGCTAGAATTCGCGTATGGGTACCATCGCCGTAGCTCTCTTAATCGTCTGCCTGTTCGAAACGTTCCTGGGTCGAGTGAGCCACAAACTAGGAGTAGTGATCATGCTCGTCGCGGTCGCCTCTGGGGTCGCCGCCGCGGTCATCTTCCTCGTCGAAGCTGTCTCCATACTGACCGGAGGCCCAGGAGGTTTATCGTAACCAGTGCCATGCTGGCTAGTGACCCTACGATGTACAGCATGACCGGTGCGTCAATTACCCACCACACGGTAGACACCCCCTGAACAGCATGATAAACGCCTTCCCGTTGGAGAGGGGCATGATTCACCTAGCTCTGAGCCGTCGAGG
>JAAXIE010000328.1 GCA_012270525.1 Dehalococcoidia bacterium
TACATCTTCACCCAGCGCAACGGCATCCACATCATCGACCTCCAGCAGACCCTCGTCCTGCTCAACGAGGCCTGCAAGGCCGTCAGCCAACTCGTGTCCGACGGCGGCGACATCATATTCGTTGGCACCAAGCGCCAAGCCCAGGACGCGATGCAACAGGAAGCCTCCCGCTGCGGAATGCCCTACGTCAACCAGCGCTGGCTCGGCGGCTCCCTCACCAACTTCGGCGTTATCCACTCCCGGGTGATGTACCTCCGCGAGTTGGAAGAGAAGAAGGAAAAGGGCCACTTCCGGCGGCTCCCTCGCAAGGAAGCCCTCAAACTTGATGAGACCCTGAACAAGCTCCACCGCTACTACGACGGCCTCAAGGGCATGGACAAAGTGCCCGAAGCAATGTTCGTCGTCGACCTCGGCATGGAGAAGAACTGCGTCGCTGAGGCCCGGCGCACCGGTGTCTCTATCGTCGGACTCGTCGACACCGATTGCGACCCCCTCCTGGTCGACCACGCCATACCCGGCAACGACGACGCCATACGCTCCATTCGCCTCATGGCAGGCCGCATCGCCGACGCCGTGATCGAAGGTAAACGTCAGCGCGAAACGGTCCTCGCAGAAGAGGGTGAGGGCGAGTCTCCGGAGGAAGTGGAAGAAGTGTTCGAGCCCCGGGCCTTCTACGACGCCGAGGCTGCAGCCTTGGCCGAGATAGCAGCCCAGGGAATAGACGGCCCGGCCGACGATGAAGACGACGATACCGGGGATGCCCCATAACCCGGCCAGCGGAAGGTTAAGTTGGAAGTAACAGCTGACATGGTCAAATCCCTGCGTGACTCGACTGGCGCAGGCGTCATGGACTGCAAGCGGGCCTTGGAGGAAACCGGAGGGAACAGCCAGAAAGCCGAGGAGTTGCTTCGGGAGAAGGGTCTCGCAGCAGCCATGAAAAAGGTCGACCGCGAGACCCGCGAGGGTCTGGTCGAAGCCTACATCCACAGCGGTGGCCGGTTGGGCGCCGTCCTGGAACTCAATTGCGAGACCGACTTCGTGGCACGCACCGAGGACTTCCGCCAGCTTGCCCACGACCTGGCTATGCAGGTCGCAGCTATGGCCCCGCTCTACCCCGACCTCGAAGATGCCGAGGGTGAAGTGCAGGGCCCCCCTGAAGTCGTCTCACTGATGCACCAACCCTTCATCAAAGACCCCTCCAGCACCGTCCGGGAAGTGGTGCAGAACATGATGGCCAGGATGGGTGAGAACATCCGCGTGCGACGGTTCACTAGGTACGCCTTAGGCGACTGACGACCGACTCATCCAGTGGGGGAAGGCCCGCAGTGGCAACAGGCGTTTTTCGACGAGTGCTGCTCAAGCTCAGCGGCCAGTCATTGCAGGGCAAGGAAGGCTACGGCATCGACGCCCCCGCCGTTCAATATGTCGCCCGAGAGGTCTGCTCCGCCTCTCGGATGGGTGTCCAGGTAGGCATCGTGGTTGGCGGAGGCAACATCTGGCGCGGGCACGTGGCAGAGAAATACGGCATGGAGCGCGCCACTGCCGACTATGCCGGGATGTTGGCCACCATCATCAACTCCCTCTCCCTTCAGGACGCCCTCGAAAAACTGGGCTTGGATGTGCGTACCCAGACCGCACTGCCCGTCCAGTCCGTGGCGGAACCCTATATCCGCCGGCGAGCCTTGCGACACCTGGAAAAGGAGCGCGTGCTCATATTCGCTGCCGGCACGGGCCACCCCTACATGACCACCGACACCGCTTCCGCCCTTCGAGCTGTGGAGATTGGCGCCGAAGTCCTCCTCATGGCCAAGAACAACGTGGACGGCGTTTACGACAGCGACCCCAACACCAACCCCACTGCCTCCCGGTTCTCCTCCTTGGACTATATGGAAGCCATTAGCAAGCGCTTGGATGTCATGGACAGCACCGCCCTCTCCATGTGCATGGACAACGATCTGCCCCTCATCGTGTTCGACCTTTTCCAGCCGGGCAACCTGGCTAGGATTCTGGAAGGAGAACCTCTGGGCACAATTATTGCGGGGGGGAAACAGAGAGATGTCGTCTCAACGAGATGAAGAACCCACAGTCGACAGCGTGCTCGCCGATGCCGATTCCCGGATGATCAAGGCAGTTGAATTCCTCAGCCGGGACGTGGGCACCCTGCGCACCGGCCGGGCCACCGCCTCCTTGGTCGAGAACGTTCCGGTCGACTACTACGGTACGCCCACCCCTCTGAATCAACTGGCCACCATCACTGTCCCAGAGGCCCGGTTGATAGTCATCCAGCCCTTCGACCGGCAGGCCATGCAGAACATCGAAAAGGGCCTCCAACGCTCCGATACCGGCCTGAACCCCTCCAGTGACGGCTCGGTCATACGGGTCGCCGTTCCACCCCTTACCCAGGAGAGAAGACGCGAGATCGTCCGGGTGCTGAAGCGTAAAGTTGAAGATTCCAAGGTGGCCGTCCGCAATGTCCGTCGCGATGCCTTGGAAAGGCTCCGGTCCATGGAGAAAGACAAGTCCCTCTCCCAGGACGAAAACCGGCGCGCCCAGGAACGACTTCAGAAGTCCACCGACTCACACATCAGCGAACTGGACAAGGTATCCTCCGCCAAAGAGGCGGAGATAATGCAGGTCTGACGGGTGGACCAGCAGGCCCGCTCGTCTTCTGTTCCCAGGACCGTCGACGGCCCTAACGTGCCCCTCCACGTCGCCATCGTGATGGACGGCAACGGCCGTTGGGCCGAGCAGCGCGGCCTCCCCCGGCTCACAGGACACCGCCTGGGGGTCGACAACATTCGCCCCGTATTGCAGGTCCTGGCCCGAAAAGGCGTCACGTACGTTTCCCTCTACGCCTTCTCCACCGAGAACTGGACCCGGCCGCCCTCTGAGGTCGAAGGGATCATGGAAATCCTGCGAGACTCCATCCAGCGCGAGACCCAAGCCTTGCACGAACAGGATGTGCGCATCCTCCACTTGGGTCGCTTGGACCGGCTCTCCCCCGAACTCCACCAAGCCATCATGCACGCCCAGGAACTCACACGTCACAACAAGGGCGTCACCCTCAGCGTTGCCTTCGACTACGGCGGCCGGTCTGAGATCGTCGACGCCCTCAAGAACATCATGCGCGACGGTCTTTCCCCCGATGACGTGACCGAGGAATGCATCTCGCGTTACCTGTACACATCCCAGTTGCCCGACCCCGACCTGATAATCCGCACCGGCGGACAACTCCGCCTGAGCAACTTCTTCCTCTGGCAAGCCGCCTACGCAGAATACTACCCGACCTCTACCCTCTGGCCCGACCTCAGTCCTGAAGAGGTAACCCGGGCACTGGAAGATTACAGCGGGCGCCAGAGGCGCTTCGGAAACATTCGTAACGGGGCCTGAGTGTGGCTCAGCGCATCGCCACTGCCCTCGTGGGCCTGCCCATCCTGCTCGCCCTCGTTTGGGCAGGTGGGGTCTACCTCACCATAGCCGTGGCCTTGGCCGCCAGCCTCGCCTGGTTCGAATACCACCGCATGTTTGCCCCTGCCGGAGAACGGGTGATACTGGCCTCTGGCGCACTATGGGCGGTGGCAATGGCGATAGGGGCCTGCCTGTCGACTCGTTGGGAAGGCACCGACCTGCCCATCCCCCTCTATATCGCCCTGGGTGGTGGGGCCCTCCCCGCAATTCTCTGGTCCCTCTGGCGACCCTCCGGCCTGTTCGCCAGAACACGCCTCGCCGCCGGGCCTGTCTACTGCGCCTTCTTCGTAGCCCACGCCGTCGCCCTGCGGGACATCCCCGACCTTCCCGGCCTCCAATGGCTCCTGTTCGCCCTGCTGACTACCTTCGCTACCGACACGGGTGCCTATTTCGTCGGCCGTTCCATGGGACGCCACCGTATGGCCCCTTCCATCAGCCCAGGCAAGACCTGGGAGGGCGCGGTGGGCGGCTTCATGGGCACTGTGGCTGCCGGTGCCGGGCTTGCCGCCCTGGTGGGCCTCCCTCTTTGGGCCGCCCTCGGCACCGCAGCAGGGGTGGGCATCGTCGCCCAAATCGGAGACCTCCTCGAATCGAGCCTGAAAAGAGCAGCCGGAGCCAAGGACGCTGGCGGGTTGCTGCCGGGCCACGGTGGCCTGTTGGACAGGCTCGATTCCCTTGTCTTCACGATACCCCTCGTCTATTATCAGGCTATACTGGGCGTGGGAATATGAAGAAGCTGGTCGTACTGGGTTCAACAGGCTCCATAGGTCAGCAGACCTTGGACATCGCGCGGGCCTTCCCCGACGTATTCCGGGTGGTGGGCTTGGCCGCTGGCACCAACGTGGAACTGCTCCAGGCCCAAATACGCGAGTTCCACCCGGAGATGGTCTACTGCGCTGCAACCCAGCAGTTGCCACTCCCTGCTGCCGCTCGCTGGGCGTCCATGGAAGAGATGTCTACCCAGGACGACGTAGACCTCGTGATGGTTGCTACCATCGGCAGTGCCGGACTGCTACCGACTTTCCGCGCCTTGGAGTGCGGCAAGCCCGTCGCCTTGGCCAATAAGGAAGTCATCGTCATGGCCGGGGAGTTGCTCAAGGCCGCCGAAAAGAAACATGGCGGTGCCATACTGCCCGTCGACAGCGAGCCGAGCGCCATCTGGCAGTGCATGCAGGGGGAGCCCAGCGCATTGCGTCGCATCATCATCACCGCATCAGGAGGACCCTTCCGCACCACCGACACCTCGGAACTCAAGGATGTTACTCCGGAACAGGCCCTCAAGCACCCAACCTGGCAGATGGGCCGCAAGATTACCGTGGACTCCGCCACCCTCATGAACAAGGCCTTCGAGGTCATCGAGTCCCACTGGCTCTTCGGGCTTCCTTTCGAACAGATCGAGGTCGTGGTGCACCCCCAGAGCATCGTGCACTCCATGATCGAGTTGGCGGATAACTCGGTGAAGGCCCAGATGGGGCCGCCCGATATGCGCCTCCCCATCCAGTACTCCATGTTTCACCCCGACCGCATGCCCAACGACCTGATCCCCCGTCTCGACATCGCCAACCCCTACGACCTCACCTTCCACCCGCTGGAGCTGGAACGCTACCCTTGCTTCAGCTTGGCCTTGCACGCAGGCAAGCATGGCGGCACCTTTCCCGCTGCTCTCAGCGCCGCCGACGAGGTCGCAGTCGGCCTGTTCCTGGACAGGCAGATCGGCTACTTGGACATCGGCCGTGTCGTTGACCGGGTGCTGGAAGAGCACGACGTCTCCCCGGAACCCGACTTGGAAGAATTGCTCCAGGTCGACCAGTGGGCCCGCACTCGGGCCACCGAAATCGCCCGGTCTCTGGCTACCGCAGCCAGCTAGGGCGCCATGCTCCCCTCCCCCAGTGAGATGAGAACGGGATGATTACGGTCCTCATCGCCATCGCCACCTTCATCCCGGTCTTGGGCATCCTCGTGCTGGTGCATGAACTCGGCCACTACTGGACCGCCAGGGCCTTCGGCGTAAAAGTCCTCGAGTTTGGCTTCGGATACCCGCCCCGTATCTTCGGCATCCGCACCGGCAGGACTAGAGTCCGTGCCAACGACGACACCTTCATCTACGGCTACGAGGAAAGCACGATCGGTGTGCGGGTAGGCGATTTCGTAAAGCTATGGCTGGTAGAGGACGAGAACAAGGAGTTGCT
>JAAXIE010000255.1 GCA_012270525.1 Dehalococcoidia bacterium
GACACCCCAAAGAGCTCCGCGTCGGTGAGAACCATGGTGCGCTCACCTTCGGACTCCAGTTTCCACCCACCCTGAAGGAAATCGGAGACGAGCGACACCCTACCTTGTTGTGGCATCTCCTCCAAATCGGCGTGGATGGCCGCTCCAACGCCGGTTTCACTCAGGATCTCGGCCACACGGCGGGCGTGGCGACTCACCACCACCAACCTGGTTCCGTCTCGGGTCTCCGCCTCGGCCTGCTCCGCGAAACTATCAAGACGTCCATAGTAGAGGGGAGGAAGATGGAAGCCGCCGATGGTTTCCTCGCCTCCCAGTTGCAGGGAGAGGCACTGTGTCCCCTGCAGTCGCTGCTGGAAATCGGGCCAGTCCAATTGAGGTGCTGGGAAGTTCGCTGGCAACTCGCCACGGCTTTCCCGGGTGTGGCGCAACTCCCACATACGGTGGGTGAGCTCGTTGCCACAGGCAGCCACTCCGTCCGCTTCGCTCAGAACAACCAAGGCCCTTTCGGGCAGGTAGTCCAGGAGGCAACCATGGTTGAGCAGGCCGTTGTAGAAGGCATGCTCCTCGGTGCCCTGCCCCGCAAAAATGGACGCCAACTCCTCGTCGATGCGGTCCTTGACGCTGGCGGTGCAGTCGGTGAAGTTCAGGCCACCGATAAGGCGGGAGACCTCCTCCCGGCGTGCCAGCGAGGGCAGGGCCTCACGGCAGGGCATGATTGTTACCGAGGAGACGCTTTCGACGGATCTCTGGGTGCTGGGGTTGAAGAGGCGAATACTCTCGATTTCATCTCCCACCAACTCCAGCCTGGCGGGCAGGTTGGCTTGGGGAGAGTAGACGTCGACGATGCCACCTCGCAGGCTGAAGGAGCCAGGCACCTCCACACCATCTTCGCGCCGGTAACCGAGGCCGACCCACTGGGTGAGCATGTGGCCCAAGCGGACCCGTTGTCCTACGGTCAGGGTGCTGCTGGCACCTCGAAAGGCACTCGGTGGCATGGTCTTGCGCAGGGCTCCGACCGTGGAGGTCACGACCATGAAGGGCGCAGCGGTATGTGGGTCCATGGCAGCCAGTGCAGAGAGCCGTTGGTTGTTGGTCAGCCCGTCGGACACAAGCCTTTCGAAGGGGATTGCGTCAGGTTCCGGCAGGTAGTGCAGCCCTTCATCCTGTCCCAGGTAGGTCAGCAGCTCGCCATGCAGTCTGCGTGCTTCATCGGGGCGGGGTGCGATGACCAGCATCGGCAGGTCCGATCCCTTCCACAGTGCGGCCAGAAGCAGTGGGGCCGCAGCGGACAGCACTGCGACTCTTGGGGACTCCCTATCGCTTGCGATCTGCTGGGTGAGGCGACGGTAAGCATGGGTCGCCTGCAATGAAGGGAAGAGGCCTTTCAGGCTCATTCGAGGCTCCTGTCACAAGGCAACAAATCTGGGCCAGCCCAGAGAGGGCCAGCCCGCACAACGGATTCTACCCTTGGTTGAAATGGACGACAAGGCAGTTCGAACCACGGAAACCAGGGCGGAGTCGGATGCTATAATTTTGAGGGCTAAGGGCCCTTAACAGGGAGGACTAGACTTGGCTGGGAATGGCTTGGAGAGAGCCTGGGACGGCTGTCTATCGGACTATGGACAGCCCAGGTACCATCGCGTGGTGGTGAAAGCTGGCACCAGCGTCTTGACCAACAACTCTGACCGCTTGGACATGGGTGTCCTTGAGTCCCTGACGCAACAGGTGGCCAGGCTGCGACAAAACGGGGTCGAGGTGCTCCTGGTCACCTCGGGGGCTATTGCGGCAGGGCGGGAAGCGGTTGGAAGGACGTACGAACTCCGCGATATCCCGTTTCGTCAAGTGCTGGCGGCCGTGGGACAAGGCAGGCTACTCCATACCTACGAAGAGCTTTTCGCTCGCCATGAAGTTACCATAGCGCAGGCCCTGCTTACCTGGAACGATCTCGCCGACAGGCAACGGTACCTGAATGTACGGGGCACCCTTGTCACTCTGATGAGCTTGGGCGTAGTGCCCATCCTCAATGAGAACGACGTGGTCGCCGTTGACGAAATCGGCGAGAACTTTGGCGACAACGACCACCTGTCGGCCTTGGTGGCCAACCTCGTGGACGCCGAACTTCTAATCACCCTCACCGACACGGAAGGCCTGTACACCGCCGACCCTCGCCATGATCCTAACGCCACGTTGGTAAGGACCGTGGAGAGGGTCGATGCGTCGATAATGGCCATGGCAGGCAGGGAGCACAGCCCCAGTTCCCGGGGTGGCATGCCAGCCAAGCTGGATGCGGCCCACCAGGTGACGGTATCCGGCATCGCAATGGTCATCTGCCGGGGATTCGAGCCGGACGTCATCATGCGTGTCGCCTGCGGGGAAGCGATCGGGACCCATTTCGTGCCAGCCGGAAGCCGCATGGAGAGCCGCAAGCGTTGGATGCTCAGCGGTCTCAATAACCATGGCGAGATAACTATCGATAGCGGGGCCCAGGGTGCTCTGTTGCAGGAACACCGCAGCCTTCTGCCACCGGGTATAATGGGCGTCAGCGGTGACTTCCATCGGGGAGATACCGTCTACGTGCTGGGAACCGGGGGTGCCCGCTTGGCCTGCGGTATCACGAACTACAGTGCCGAAGACGTGGAACGCATCAAGGGCCAGCACTCCGGTCGCATTGGGGAAGTCCTGGGATACCATTTCGGTCAGGAAGTGATTCACCGCAATAACCTGGTCCTGTTGTAGCACGATGACGACGACATCCAAAGAAATGCTTGTTGCAAAGGGCAGGGCGGCACGGGCCGCCAGCCGAGAGCTGGCCAAGTTGGGGACTGCTTCCAAGAACCGCGTGCTGCTTGACCTGGCGGACTTGCTCCTTTCGGAGCAGGACACGGTCTTGGCAGCTAACAAGGCCGACTACGATGACGCCATGGCCAACGGACTTTCTGACGCTTGGCTGGACCGGCTTCTGCTTACCCCGCAACGCCTTGAGGCTGTGGCGAGGGATGTCCGAAACGTGGCAACCCTGCCAGACCCCGTCGGTGAAATGTTCGACGCTCGCGTCCTGCCCAATGGCTTGTCATCGGCGAGGAAACGAGTGCCCCTGGGGGTGATAGGCTCCATCTACGAGAGCCGACCCAACGTCACGATCGACATCTTCAGTCTAAGCTTCAAGTCTGGGAACGCATGCATTCTGCGAGGTGGGCACGAGGCCCTGCGCTCCAACAAAGCACTGGTTGATGTTGCCTGGCAGGCCCTTGAGGGCGCAGGTGTCGCAAAGGGAGTCCTCCAATTCGTGGAGGACCCGGACAGGTCTCTGGTGGAGACATTGCTGGGCATGCGAGAGTACGTCGACCTGCTGGTTCCGAGAGGAGGGCCCGACCTCATACGATACGTGGGAGAGAATGCCTCCATGCCGGTGGTCACTGGAGGCGTGGGCGTCTGCCACACTTACGTGGACAGGTCGGCCGACCCCGATATGGCCACAGCCATCTCCTACAACGCCAAGGTGCAGCGCCCAACCGTCTGCAACGCCATGGATACGCTGCTGGTCCACTCGGAAATGGCCCCGCGGTGGCTCCCCGTCCTCGCCGCTGAGTGGCAGCGTGCTGGCGTGCAGATGCGATGCGACCGCAGGGCTCTGAGCATACTGGCTCCCAATGGCGGCAAGGCGGTACAAGAGGCTACCGAAGAGGACTGGGGCAAGGAGCACTTGGCCTTGGTGGCTTCAATACGTGTGGTGGACTCGTTGGACGATGCCTTGGAGCACATCGAGCGATACGGCTCCGGCCATTCCGAGGCGATAGTCTGCCAGGACTACGGAGCCGCCATGCGCTTTCTCGATGAGGTCGATGCTGCTGCCGTATTTGTCAATGCCAGCACGAGGTTCACGGATGGAGGCGAGTTCGGATTGGGGGCCGAGGTTGGCATCAGCACCCAGAAGTTCCACGCCCGCGGACCCATGGGTCTCCGGGAGTTGACTACCTACAAGTGGGTGGTCATGGGCAACGGCCAAGTAAGGCCCTGATCAGGAGGTTCGTTACGCCGGACTACTGGTTCGAACGCGACTGCCGCACGCCCCATTCCGAGTCCTATGCTGTCATCGATGACGAGCATGCGATCGGGAGGGTAGACCTGCACTACACCCCCACTATGGTGCACGCCACGCTGTGCGTCCCCGAAAGCTTCACCACCGATGAGATCCAGGACCTGATTGAGACCATTGATGAGGAACTGGTCGACATGGTGGGGGTGGTGCGCGACGAGTTTGTGGTGCACGTATTCCAGGGACGGGAGGCGGGGGTGTTCAGCGACCAGGACTTGGCCAGTGGCTCGAACGGACGTACGGGCTGTTAGCCGGGCCCCGTGGTACTGCCTAACGCTTTCGCTGGATCACCCGTCGCACCGCGGCTTCCACGTCGGAGACACCCAGACCATACTTGGTAAGCAGTTGAGAAGGCTGCCCTGATTCGGCGTAGCCCGCGAGAGATACTACTTCCAAGGGCACCGGCACGTGCTGACCAAGGACCCGACCCACTATACTCCCCAGTCCGCCGTTCACGTAGTGCTCTTCGGCAGTGACGATTGCGCCAGTCTCACGGGCCGCTCTTAGCAGGGCATTCTCGTCTACCGGCTGAAGGGTGTGCATGTTGAGCACCCGGACACTCAGTCCCTTCTCTCCCAGGTCCAAAGACGCTTCCAAGGCCACCGGGACCATGGTTCCAGTGGCCACGATAGTTGCGTCATTGCCTTGGGCGATCTCCTCAGCCTTGCCGAGATTGAACGTGTAGTCAGCAGAGTGGACGACAGGTGTGGCAGGCCGGTAGAGTCGGATGTAAAACGGCCCATCGGTCTCGGCAGCCAGCCGGACGGCCTGCCTCGTCTCAACAGCATCTGATGGCGCCACAACCGTGAAACCCGGCAGGGAGCAGGCGAGGGCCAGGTCCTCGATTCCTTGGGCCGACATGCCATCTTCCCCGGTGAGCAGCCCAGCGTGAGTACATACAACCTTCACGTTCAAATGGGGTTGTGCTATGGCTACGCGTAGCTGATCGAAGGGGCGCCCAGTACCGAAAACCGCGAAAGTGCTTACGAAGGGTATCTTCTCCGATGCAGCCAGTCCGGCTGCCACGCCCATCATGTTCTGCTCAGCGGGGCCGAAGTCGAAAAAGCGGTCAGGATACTCGGCGGCGAACAGGTGGGTGAACGTGGACTTGTTCAGGTCGCCCCCCAAGACCACAATGTCCTGATTCTCAGCACCCAACTCCAGCAGCGTCCGCCCATAGGTCTCACGGGTGGAAGCCGTTGCTGGAGCAGTTGCCATTACTACCTCGATTCGTGCTGCGGGGTCAACAAGGGTTGGGGTTAGTCCGGGTCTTGCCCGTTTAGAGAAGGCGGGGGCTCGCTGAAACTCTCTCCCTTAGCCTCTGCCGCGAGGCGGCGCGTATTCCAACTCTCCCAGGTAACCTGTAACTCAGCTTTGCCTTGTGCCATACCTTCAGCTATGCCCTGAGCTATCCCTTCGGCCCTGCCCTCGGCCATCCCTTCGGCCCTGCCAGTTGCACGGGCTTCTGTTGCGGCATCTCTGGCGGCCTGGGCGATCTCCTTTTTTCGCCTAGCCCTCATCCTGTCACGGATGGATTCTGCAAGCACCAAGAATCCCCTCCAGATCTCAATCGCACTATAGGCGACCATAGCCGATAACGCCATTGCGGCGGCACCCGGCACGATAGTTGCAGCCCAGATGTCGATTATACCATTGTGATTTCTGGCCTGGGCTATGACAACGACCGCCAAGCTGGGAATGGCGAGGAGAAGATACAGTATGAGGAACGGGGCCTGAAAACGGGAGATGTATGACCAGAGGGCAGTCCTGGGCTCCTCGTCCTCGTTCCTACCTTGGGGGCTTTCTTCTTCGATATGGTCGTCGTTCACTTGGTGGGTATCGGGCGAACAATGTGGCACGGGCAAGAGCCCGAACGGCCAAACGCGTCTACGCCAGTTCCTTCATCACCTGCTCGTACTCTTCCTTGTTGGGTGCGCGCCCGTGGAAATCCGGGTTATTTTCCATCATTCTCACCCCTTTGCCCTTTACGGTTCGGGCCAGCACCATGGTTGGCCGATGGCGTGTCCGGCCTGCTTGGACCAGGGCTTCGCGCACCTCTCCTATGTCATGGCCGTTCACCTCCAGTACGCGCCAGCCGAAGGCCCGCCACTTGGATGCCAGCGGTTCCAGCTTCATCACGTCGTCGGTGAAGCGGTCATTCTGGATGCGGTTGCGGTCGATGATTCCGATGAGGTTATTCAGGCCGTAATGGGAAGCGGACATGGCTGCCTCCCAAATCTGGCCCTCGTCGCATTCCCCGTCACCCAGTAGAGCGTAGACCTTGTACTGTTTCCCCGATAGCCGTGCCGCAAGGGCTGCTCCCACAGCGAAGGACAGTCCCTGCCCCAAAGACCCGGAGTTCATTTCGACCCCTGGTGTTCGCGGGTGGGCATGCCCCTGCAGAAGGGCACCCGTCTTGCGGAAGCTCCACAACTCCTCCCGGGGGAAGTAGCCCAGCTTGGCGAGCACCACGTACAAACCAGGACAGGCGTGACCCTTGCTGAGGATGAAGCGGTCCCGGTCGGGCCACTTGGGGTTGGAAGGATCGTGCCTCAGGACGCCAAAGTAAAGGGCCACCAGGATATCCATCTCGGAAAGAGACCCGCCTGGGTGCCCGCTGCCAGCCTGATAGATGGTCTCGATGGCGTCGCGACGTAGCGCGCGAGCAATGCCCTCCAGTTCCTCTAGGGTGTGACCATCGTCTTGCCTGGAGACACTGCTTCTTCTTGCCACCTAGTCTTTCTCCCTGGTCCTACTCTCAGGCCGATTATATTAGGCTCCCTGAAAGGGTGTCCATATTCAGCCATTGGTACCTATTGGTGCCGTTGCCTATAATCCATGGCGTGATGATCGATGTTCATACCCACATTCTCCCGCCCAGTTTCCATGCGCATCGCGGAGACTATATCCGTCGGGATGATACCTTTGCGACCCTGTTTTCGGCTGCCAAGGCGAGGATGGCGACCGCGGAACAACTGGTGGATGCCATGGACCGGGCCGGAGTGGACGTTGCCGTCGTCATGGGCTACGGCTGGACCGACCCTCAAACCGCCCAGGAGGCCAACGATTATCTGCTCAACAGCGCAGCGCGTTACCCGCAACGTCTCCTGCCCTTCTGTGGTGCCAGTCCCGCTTGGGGACAGCTTGCCCTAGCCGAGGTGGAACGGTGCGCTGCCGCTGGAGCCAGGGGTATTGGCGAACTGCATCCCGACACGCAAGGACTGGATATCACCGACTCCCCCGCCATGGCAGCGTTCATGCGGACGGCCGACGCGCTGGGGATGCCGGTTCTAGTGCACAGTTCCGAGC
>JAAXIE010000248.1:0-2332 GCA_012270525.1 Dehalococcoidia bacterium
TCTACGTGGCCGACTGGAAGAACCACCGCGTCCAGAAATTCAGCCCCAACGGCACCCACCTGCGCTCCTTTGGCAATGGCCATGGCGACGGAGCTGGCCAGTTGAATCACCCCACCGACGTGGCGGTGGATGTCGACGGAGACGTTTACGTCACCGACTGGGGCAACGACCGGGTGCAGATATTCGATTCCGCGGGCGTGTTCCTCACTTCCCTCGTCGGAGACTCGCAGCAGTTGTCCAAGTGGGCCCAGATGGCCGTCGACGCCAACCCCGACTACGTGAAGGCCCGCCGCCGTGTCAAGAGCCTGGAGCAGGAGTGGCGTTTCCACATGCCTACCGCCATCGGCTACGACCGCAGCAGCCAGCGCATCGTGGTCGCCGACACCCAGCGGGGCCGCCTCCAGATCTACGTGAAAGAAGACAACTACTCCGACCCGCAAGCCAACCTCTAGCGCCGCCAAACCTTCAGGTCGTGCATGGTACGGGGCAGCCTTGGTGGCTGCTCCGTACAGTTTCCTCCCTCTCCCGTCATCCCCGCGAAGGACCCGGCCTGAACCACATAGCCCGCCGCCATGAAAGGCAAACGTCGTCCCCAAGAGCATCACGACTGACATCCGGCCGTTGACGCCCCCGTCTCGCACTCGGTAACATTCGGCCTTCTCGGAGAGGAAGTACGTACGAAGATGAGCACCGAATGAGCAGCGATACGCCTGCCTACACCACTATGATCCGAGACCTGCCTGCAGGCGAGCGCCCCCGGGAACGGCTGCGCTACCACGGCCCCCAGTCCCTGGACAACGCCGACCTGCTGGCCATCCTGTTGCGCACCGGAATGCAGGGTGAGAACGTCATCGCCATGGCCCACCGCCTCATCTCCACCTTCAAAGGCCTGGAAGGCCTCGGCAAGGCCTCCTTTAGCGAGTTAACCGGCGAAAAGGGGGTCAGCGAGGCCAAGGCATCCCAACTGCTCGCCGCCTTGGAGTTGGGCCGTCGCGCCGTTTCCTTCACCCTGGAGGACCGCCCCTCCATCAATCAGCCGGGGGACGTCTACAGGCTGCTCGGCCCCGAGATGAGCGGCCTCGACCAGGAGCATTTCAGGGTGGTGCTGCTTAACACCCGCAACAAGGTCATGTCGGTCCACGACATCTACAAAGGGAACGTCCACACCGCCATAATACGTGTCGCCGAAGTGCTACGTCCCGCCATTCGCGAGAACGCCCCAGCCATGGTGGCCGTGCACAATCATCCGACCGGCGACCCCACACCCAGCTCTCAGGATGTCGCCATGACCACCGATGTACGGCAAGCGGCCCAACTGCTGGACATCGAACTGGTGGACCACGTTATCATAGGGAAGGGAGGGAACTTCTCCAGCCTCAAGGAGCACGATCTCGGTTTCCATTAGAAATGCCGTACCCCGGGAACAGGAACCCAAGACTCGTCCCCAGAGAACGTTCAAGATGCGCACCATAGCAACGATAAAATCCCCTCTGGTCCTCCTTGCTGGGCTCATGCTGGCGGGCCTGTTATTCTCCACGCCCCTCATGGCCCAGGCGGAAGAACCGATGATCGTGTCCGACAGTGTGGAAAGCAATTTCCCCAACGGACTCATCTTCGGTGCAGTCGCCCGTGGCCCCGACCCCATCGAACACCTGCGGGTCCTATTGCGCGTTCCGGGCAGCGACACCCTCACCAACGGACGACTTAACATCACCCCGGGTACCGAGGTCAGCGGCGAATACGCCCTCCAGACCCGCGCCTCCGGCCAGTACGTCCCTCCCGGCACCCCCATCTCCTACGTCTATGAGTTGCGCGACTCCACTGGCCGTGTGGTACGGACCCCCGAAAAGGAGATCATCTACGAGGACAGCAGGTTCCAGTGGCTGCAACTCTCCGAGGGACTCGTCACCGTCTACTACTACGGTGGCAGCTTGGCCGAATTCGTCAAGAAGCGTGCCGAAATCGTGCTGGAAGCCTCTGTGCAGACCATTGAACAGATGGCCCCCATCCTGGGGATCGACCCCAACATCCCCATTCGTGTCGTCTCCTATAACAACTACCGTGATATGAGCGGTGCCCTTCCCTTCCGCTCGCAAGCCGTCCGCGAAGACCTGGTAACCCAGGGCATGGCATGGCCCGACGAGCGGGTTGTCCTCATCCTGGGCGACGAGACCACCGTCACCGGCATCACCTCCCACGAGTTGACCCACGTTCTGGTGGCCGAGGCCGCTGGCAGGGGCTATTCCCGCCTCCCAACCTGGCTCAACGAGGGTCTCGCCGAGTTCGGCAACATCGACCAGGAAGAGACCTACACCCAAGCCCTGCTCCACGG
>JAAXIE010000248.1:2395-5346 GCA_012270525.1 Dehalococcoidia bacterium
TCCGTGGTGCGGTACATGATCGCCCGCTATGGACCCGAGAAAATCGCCGAGCTTATGCGAACGCTGCGCACCACGCTGGATATCGACGATGCCCTGGAGCGGGTCTACGGCTTCGACCAGCACGGCTTGGACACAGAGTGGCGCCTGCAGATCGGCTTGGACCCTCTGCCGAGACCCGACGACCTGGAGCAACGCAACCCCACCGGCCCCACACAGGAGTCCCCCAGCCAGGAGTCCGCTGTTACGACTCCCGCCCCAGGCCCGGAAACTCCCGACCAGCGGCCGGAACCCGGTGCGCCCGCCTCGGCACAGGGCCCACCGCTGCGCACCGGAACAAGCTGCTCATCACCAGACCCCGACGCCCAAACCACGGTTCCCTTGGGGATGATCGCCTTGGGCCTTCTCGCCGGGCCGCTCCTTTTCCGAAGGCGGAAACGGGCGGACGACTCCGGAGACAGGGCTAACGGGCCCTCGGATTCAGGGCATCGTTCAACGCATCTCCCAGAAGGTTGAAGGTGAAGAGCAGCAGGGCGAGCGTGGCTGCTGGGAACAGCAGCAGGTAAGGCTCCGATCGCAGTACCGACACGCTGCCATATTCGAACATCATGATGCCCAGGCTGGGCGTCGGCGACTGTATGCCGATCCCGATGAAGCTCAGGAACACCTCCGAGCCAGCAATCGTGCCCATTCCCATCGACACCAGCACTATCACCGGGCTCAGAATGTTGGGCAGCACATGGGACCGCAGAATGCGCCAGTTGCTTGCACCCACGGATATGGCAGCATCCACGTACTGGTTCTCCCGCACCGAGAGCACCTGACCCCGCACTATGCGCATCATCCCCACCCAGGAGAAAGCCGACAGCGCCCCGAACACTATGAAGTAGTCCACGATTCCCAAGCGTATGATGTCCCGCCCCACACCCCCGAACTCGCGCACCCACTCCACCACCGGCGGGCGCACCGAGGCCGCCAGCAGGATCACCAGCAGGATGGTCGGGAAGGCCGTGAACAACTCCCCGGTACGGTTGATCACCGAGTCGACCAACCCCCGGAAGTAACCCGCCAGCAGGCCAAAACCTATCCCCAGGAACAGGCTGCCCGTGAGTATCCCTGCGATAGTCACTATCACCGTAGTGCGCAGGCTGTAGATCACCCGCGTGAACTGGTCCCGCCCCAATGCGTCCGTGCCAAAGGGATGGCTCAGCGACGGCCCCTCGCACAACCCGCAGAACCTCGCCGTCTCATCGGGTTGCGTCAGGTTCTGGTCGTTATAGCCGTAGGGCGTCACCCACGATGCCAACGCCCCTGCTAGGTAGATCACGATGATGATGCCCAGGCAGACGACCCCGATACGCTTCCTGACAAGACGCTGCCAAGCCTGTCTCCAGTACCCCTGGGTCCGGGCCTGAGCGAGGGTGATCTGCGCCAGCCCCTCGCTAGCCACCAGGCTCCCTCTCTTCCAGACTTATGCGCGGGTCCAGAAACGGGTACACGATGTCCACCAGCAGGTTGGTGAGGAAGAACGCACCGCCACCCATCAGCACCAACGCCGTGATCACCGGGTAGTCGCGACCGAACAGGGCCTCGATGGCCAACTGGCCCGCTCCGGGTATCCCGAAGAACAGTTCGATTATCACCGAGCTAATCAACAACCCCGAGAGCGACATGCCAAGAACCGTGACCACAGGGATCAACGCATTTCGCAGGATGTGCCGCGTGCGCACGGCCATCTCGCCCAGTCCCTTGGCCCGCGCCGTTCGCACATAGTCCTGGGCCATCACCTCCAGCGTGCTGGCCCGCGTCAAGCGCGCAATCACGGCCACACCGGGTATGCCCATCGCCATAGCAGGCAGGACAATATGCGGGTCGAAGAACCCTCCCCAACCCTGCACCGGGAGTATCTCCAGCCACAACCCGAAAATCATGATCAGTCCCGGTGCGGTCAGGAACACCGGAAACGACATGCCCAGCAGGGTCGAACTGATGATCAGCGGGTCAATCCACGTCCCTTGCTTCATAGCTGCATAGAGCCCCAGCGGAATGCCCAGAGCGAACGCCACGATCATCCCGGCCAGGTCGAGTTGGAACGACACCCATATCTTCTTGGCCAGGAGTTCGTTTACCGTGGTCCCCGGCCGCACATAGCTCTCCCCCAAGTCCCCTCGTAGCGCGTTGGCGATATACCGGCCGAACTGCACCGGAACCGGATCGTTGAGACCCTTCTCCTCTCGCAGGCGCTCCAGGGCTTCAGGGTTGGCCCTGGGTCCAAGACGGGCCTGGAAGGGATCGCCGGGCACGACGCTACCCAGGATGAAGGTGACGAAGCAGACGATCAGCAGCAGAACGGGTGCCCAGAGGAGGCGTCGCGCGATGTAGACCCACATGCCGCCGCCCGGCGTGGCTCCCTATTCCTCGATGTAGACGTACCGCAGCTTGGGAATGATCAACGGGGTCTGGTGGTAGTCCTTAACCTCGGGCTTCACCAGAATGTACTGCTCCCCGCCATGCCACAGGGGTATCCACGGAGCATCCGCAAGTATCAGGCGCTCAATCTCGTGATACTGCGCATAACGCTCCTCCACACTGCCGAGCCTGGCCTGCTCCAGCAGCGAGTCCACCTGCGGGTTGCTGTACCCCGTGTGATTATTGCTGCTCTCGCTGTGGAACAGGATGTCGAGGAAGTTTTCGGGGTCTGGGTAGTCGGCAATCCAGCCGATCTCGAACATCTGGAAGATGCGACTGTGCAGGTCCTGCAGGTAGACCGCGAAGTCCGTCTGCTGGACGTCCACCTCAATGCCGAGGTTCTGCCTCCACATCTCCTGTATCACCTGGGTGTCCAGCCCCACGTTGGCTCCGAAGCTGCCAGCCGTGGTCAGCACGATGAGCCCCAGGGCCTCCGGGTCGTCGCCGTACTTCGACTCTGCCAGCAACCGGCGTGCCTTCTCCGG
>JAAXIE010000237.1 GCA_012270525.1 Dehalococcoidia bacterium
GGAATAGGAATGCCCAAGCATAGCAAGCGTTACAACCAGTTGGCGGAACGCATCGACCCCGACAGGAACTACACGCCCGAAGAGGCCCTGGACCTGCTGACGGACGAGGGATCGACCAAGTTCGATGAGACGGTAGAGTTGCACCTCAAGACGGGGGCTGACGTAAGACACGCCGACCAGCAGGTGCGGTCGGTTACGGTGCTCCCCCATGGTCTGGGGAAGCCGCAGCGTGTGCTGGTGTTTGCTTCCGGCGAGGCTGCGGAGATGGCTCGGCAAGCGGGAGCCGACTACGTAGGTGACGACGACCTGATCAAGCGGATTGAGGATGGTTGGGTGGACTTCGACGTAGGGCTGGCGGTACCCGACGTGATGAGCAAGATCGGGCGCTTGGGCCGGGTGCTGGGTCGGCGTGGCCTGATGCCGAACCCGCGGACGGGCACGATGGTGCAGCCAAGGGACTTGGGGCGGGTCATCGACGAGGCCAAGAAGGGTCGCTTGGAGTTCCGCACCGACCGGACGGCGATCATTCACTGCCCGGTGGGCAAGGTGAGTTTTTCCCGTCAGAACCTGCTGGAAAACCTGTCCTCCCTGGTGGACTCGGTACAACGGGCGAGGCCTGAGGGTGTGAAGGGGGCATTTCTTAGAAGCGCCTATCTCACGACGAGCATGGGGCCTGGGATAAAGCTTGACTTGGGGGAGCTTCTCGCGCTAAAAGAAGGGTTGTAGAAGAGAGGGTACGCTGAAGACAGCGGGTCCCTGACCTGCTCCCCTGCGACTCAGGGGAAGGGTTGGGGTTAAGCCGATGGGCCCGCCAAGGCACTGAGGAGTCCATCCGGGCGCACTGCGCCGGACGTGATCCCTGGGCCGCGGCCCAGGGATTTTTGTTGGTGCTAGGCTGGAGCTGTTCAAGTGCCCGAGGGGACACAATTGAAGGAGAGCGTTACGTGCCCACAGAGAAACGGATAGCCCAGACCGCAGAGATACAGGACAGGCTGAACCGCTGCACCATCGCGGTTGCAACCGACCCCACGGGCCTCAGCGTCAACGTGCTCAACGATCTGCGACGCAGGTTGCGAGAGCGGGGTGTGGAGTACCGGGTGGTGAAGAACACCCTCACATACCTGGCGGCCGATGGGGCCGAGCTCGGTCACCTGAAGGAGTCGGTGCAGGGACCGACGGCCCTGGCTTTCGGGTATGACGACCCCGTGCAGACGGCCATCGCGTTGGACGAGTACGTCCGCACGACACGGGTGCAGCTTCCGATAAGGGGGGGCATCTTGGGCCAGCGAAGCCTGAGTTCCGCGGATGTATCCAGTTTGGCCACGCTGCCGTCGCGGGAGGTGCTGGCAGGCCAGGTACTGGGTCAGTTACAGGCCCCAGTTGCCAACCTGATGACCCAGTTGGAAGCCCCGCTCCAGGGGCTCTTGGGCATCCTGAACGCTCCTATCGCCAACCTGGCCAGTCTGCTGCAGCAGAGGGGTAAGCAACTGGAGGGCGAGGGATAACGGTCCGGTGGGCCTCAGAGAGTTTTCATTCAGTTCGATGACATCAAGCGATTGAAATAGGAGAAGGAGGGAGTCATGACCAAAGATGAGGTGTTGGAAGCCATCAAGCAGATGTCGGTGCTGGACCTGGCCGACCTGGTGAAGTCGCTGGAGGACACCTTCGGCATCAAAGCCGCGGCGCCCATGGCGATGCCGGTGGCTGCGGTCGCTCCCAGCAACGGAGGCGGAGCTGCTGCCGCTGCGGTGGAGGAGGAAGAGCAGACCGAGTTCACAGTAATGCTGACGGAAATCGGCTCCAACAAGATAAACGTCATCAAGGCGGTGCGGGAAGTGACCACGCTGGGCCTGCGCGAGGCCAAGGAACTGGTGGAGAGCGCCCCGGCACAGATCAAAGAGGCCATCCCGCGGACCGAGGCCGACTCGGTGAAGGCGAAGCTGGAAGAGGCGGGAGCCACCGTAGCCATCCAGTAAACCCCGTGTCCAAACGGCCTTCCGTTCACTGGCCCCGTCCCTTTGCAAACGTCATGAAGGGGAGCCTGATCAGGGAAAGGGTGAAGGGGCCTGAATGAGGTGAGGGATGAGCAAACGCAAGGACAGGGAGCGGTTCGCCGCCCTGAAGTCGAACAACCCGCATTACCAGGGCTTCCGGGGCTATGGGCTTGGAACTCCAGGTCCCAGCCCGGAAGCATTGGTCACCCTGACCTGCACGGTCTGCGGACGACGTCGCAACGTGTCGCAGGAGACGGCGCGCGAGGAAAGAGAGTCCTACGTGTGCCTCAGTTGCCGAGAGGAAGCGGGAGAGGGAAGCATCGAGGGAGACGATGCGCCGGGCGAGGAGGCGTTGGCCTCCTCGCCGCCTTTGGGGCTACCGGAAGAGCGGTAACTGCTCGTTGAGGTATTCGTAGGCGCGCACCAGTTGCACGTCGCTGGGGGAACCGGCTAGGAGGGGCACCTGAATGTCGGGGGTGATGCCTCCGTCGCTGATGAGGCGGCCGCCAGGGGTGTGCCAACGGGTGACGGCCAGCTGCATCGCCGAGCCGTCGCGCAAGGGGAAATAGGAGAATCCGGCGGCATCGCCCAGGGTGTCAGTGCCGATGACCTTGGCTCTCTCGGCGTCCTGCAAGGCCCCTGCCAAGGCCTCAGATGAATCACCGGTGGCTTCGTCCACAAGCACGGCCATGGGTAGCTCGTCGTCGCCACCTACGATAGTTCCCTCGCCCTCGACAGGATGGTCGGTGCGGTTGCCTTCGCCGTCCATCTCGTACATGAAGGTACCGGTGGGCAGGAACTCACCTGCCACCCTGCGGGCGGAGTCCAAGGGCCCTCCTGGGTTGGAGCGCAGGTCGAGAATGAGGGCCAGCATGTCGGCAGCCTTGAGCCTTTCGACGACGTCGAGCACCTCGGTGTGGGTGGTGTCCCTGAACTCGGAGACATAGACGTAACCGATGGCCCCCGGGAGGAGTTGCACTTCCACGGTCGGCACCTCGATGGTTCCCCGGGTGATATCGAACTCCAGTGGACGCTCTTCATCGGGTCTTGCCACCTTCAGGTGGACCTTGGTCCGGGCTGGGCCCCGCACGAGATCGACAGCCTCGTCGGCGGTGAGGTCTTCCAGGGACTGGCCTTCCACTTCCAGGAGGACATCTCCTTGTCTTATGCCACCAACATCGGCTGGCCCGCCGCGCATGGGTGAGAGGATGATGCGACCGTCGATGACGGTGACGAATGCGCCGATGCCTTCGTAATCGTCGTCGGTCTCTTCCAGGGCGCGGTCGTAGGCCTCGGGGGTCAGGTACTGGGTGGAGATGTCGCTCAGCCCTTCCACCATTCCCTTGACGCTGGCTACCGCCAGTCCGTGACTATCCAAGTCAGGGTATTTCAGGTGGAGGGCTTCCCATGCCTTCCAGACATCGAGGAATTCGGCGGGGACTCCTCCAGGGATGCGGCCCCTGGTGGCGTCGAGTTCCGTGAGGAATGGGTATTCGGGTTCCTCGACGTGGGTCAGCATGGCACCGATGATGGCCTCGCTCACCTTCTCGTTATCCACCGAATCTGCGTCAACGTAGGATTCCTCGATTACTCCCCAGGCTTCCCAGATAAGCCCTTCGTCGCCAGTCGTTTCGGTAGTTGGGCGGCCACAGGCTGTCTGCGCGCTCAACAGGGCGAGAACGACGGCTAGGGCCAAAGCCAGGCGGATTACAGTGACTGGCCTGAGCAGGGGAGGGGTTGATGTGCGTCGATGCATACGGCCTACAGTTTAACATTTATCGATGGTCTGGCTTGCGCGGTTCAAGGGCTGCTGGATACAATGATTGCCAAACAAATGCGACTTATCTTGAGAGACAAACCGGAACCCCAAACCAGAAATTGCGCGACGGCAGGCTCATGAGACTATCAGGCTGCTACAGGCCCCTAATTGCGTCGGTCATTCTGATACTAGTGCTGGCCGCATGTTCCACGAGGCCAGCGGCCCAGGGGACGACAGGCGAAGGGGATGATACCCCCACCACGGCAACGCCCACCGCTGCAGCGGGTGCGGCTGCTACGCAAGCACCGGCAACGGCGGTTGCTCCGGAAACAACGAGCGCGGGTGGTGGAGACAAGCTGGTGAGGCTCTGGGCCGACCCTCCAACCCTGGACCCGCATCTCACGACCGATGCCACATCGGCCAGCATTATCGTCGAGGTGTTCGGCGGGTTGGTCACCATCGATCCCAGCCTGCAGGTCGTTGGGGACCTGGCCAGCCACTGGGAGACGTTGAACGCGGGCAAGACCTATGTTTTCCACCTTCGTTCCAACGCCGTTTTCCACGACGGTCGCCCTGTGACGGCGCAGGACGTGAAATGGTCCATGGAGCGGGCCACTGACCCGGAGACCCTGTCGCTGGTGGCAGACCAGTATCTGGGCGACATAATTGGGGTGGAGGCCAAGCTGGAGGGCGAGGCCGACGATATCACTGGGGTGCAGGTGGTGGATGACCTGACCCTGCGGATCGACATCGATGCGCCCAAGAGCTATTTCCTGGCCAAGCTGACCTACCCAACGGCTTTTGTCGTCGACCGCAACCAGGTGGAGAGCGATGACCGGTGGTTCCGCCGACCAAATGCGACGGGACCGTTCAAGCTGGCTTCCTACGAGCTGGGCGAAAGCATGATTCTGGAGCGCCACGAAGGGTATCACCTGGGAGCCCCGAGGCTGGAAAGCGTGGAGTTCATACTCAGTGGCGGTACGGCCATGCTCATGTACGAGAACGACGAGATCCATATTACCGGCGTGGGTCTGGCGGATCTGGACAGGCTACTGGACTCCGAGGAGGAGTTGAACGCCCAGTTGCACACCGCCCCGCCGCCCTTCGACACGCGGTATATCGGGCTGAACGTGAACGAGCCTCCATTTGACGATCCGAAGGTGCGTTTGGCACTGAACCATGCCATCGACCGGGCAGAGATAGCGGACATAGTGCTGGGCGACCTGGTGGTGCCGGCCAAGGGCATTCTTCCGCCCAACTTCCCGGGGCACAACGACGCAATCACCGGATACGAGTACGACCCGGAGAAGGCACGCCGGTTGCTGGC
>JAAXIE010000343.1 GCA_012270525.1 Dehalococcoidia bacterium
ATATTATACCGCACGGAGGCCGTTACGAAAAGCGCAATTTAGCCCTATGAGGGAAGTGCAAAACTCAGCCTGCTCTCGGACTTGATACGGGGCCAGAATCCAGAGGCTGAGGTATGGATTCCGCCTATCATTATCCGGAAAAACCTTCGCTCACCCGGGACAGCATATTTCAAAAGAGGTCCTTGATTTCCTCTTCCAACGTTCTCCCGGGGGAAGCCGCCACATCCTGGACCTGCCGCGTGGATCTGCTCAGCTGTGCGTAGGATTGCTCGGAGCCATATTCCCTTGTGTGGACTACCACGGGCATGGGCACGGCGTGGCCGAAAATCAGGGCTTGCTGTGTGGACTCCAGGCGCGAGAGCACGTTCCTCAGCTCGCGACTGCCCGGCGCTCCACCCAGCACGGCGTCAATGTCCCTGTCGTTGTCCAGTAGGCAGGTAAGCTTAGTGCCTATCTGGCTCATCACCTCCGAGTCTATGGCCCCGGGCCGCTGGTCTATGACCATCAGGGTGACGTTGTACTTGCGCATCTCCCTGGCGATCGTGCCGAAGATGGTCTGTGACGCCACGGCGGGATTGAGGAACTTGTGGGCTTCTTCGATGGTGATGATCAGCGGGCGGGGCTCGCTGCCCAACCCACCCTCCGCTTGCTCCTTCCACCGGACATAACGTTCATGGATGCGCCTCGTGAGCAGGTTGCTCACCAGGATGTAGGCGTTGGTGTCGTTGCCCCAGCGCCCGAACTCAAGCACCACATGCTTGCCGGAGGTCACCTGGTCCAGTATGCGCGAGACCGAATCGTAACCTCCCTTCTCTGACATGAATTCATAGCGCTTCAGGCGCGACAAACGGTTGTACAGACTGCCCAGTGCCTGCGCGTTCACGCCCAGGTCGTTGGCTACGTCCGACACCTCGGCCCGCCCCTGCAGGTCGAGAAACTCCTTCACCCAGTTGCTACCCCTGAAGTGGCGTTGCAGGTCGTACGCCGCCGACGCCGCCACGTCGGACAGGCCCAGGTTGTCCTTCAGTACCTCCACATCCTCCGGCTCGATGTCGCTATAACCGATGTGCACTTCCTCATCGGGCGACAGCCCACGCCGGCGCGAGCTATCGGGGTCCAACGAGAACACGGCTACCTGGGAGGGAAACAGTTGCTTCAGGCCCTTGACAAAGGTCCCGCCTTCCCTGATCCCCTGCCACCCGTAGTCGTTGTGCATATCGAACACCAGCATCGAGGCCACGTTCCGCTGGAGTATCCCTGCCAGCAGGAGCCGGGTGAGGAACGTCTTGCCCGTGCCACTCTTGCCGAAGATTCCAACGGAACGGGCCGCCAGTTGTTGCAGGTTGAGGCAGACCTGGGCCTCCATGTCCAAGGGGCTGCCGATGTAGAAGTAGTCCTTGCTGTTGTCGTCACCGAATACGGTTGATACGTCCTGCTGGGTTGCGGAGAAGACCTGCGAAAAATGGGCAGGAATGGTCTTGGCTGGTTGCGGTCCGTCGTCTGTGTCGCCCAGCACCGCTGGCAGGGTCAGTTGAGGCATGAGGGAGAGCCGCCCATAAGCCGCTGTTCCCGTGACTACCTGTCGCACGAAGGGATCGCTCACGTCGGGGGGTGTGTGTTCCAGGGAGGAATCGGAATTGCCTAGGGACACCTCGGACACCACCCCGAAGAACCGCTGTCTCTCTCCTTGGATGGTGGCAAAGGTACCGACCTTCACGTCCTCCACCGAAACATCCCCGTCCAAGCGTACGTCGACGCCCCGCGTCAGCGAGCCGCCCAGCACGAGTCCCAAGGGCTTACCGGATATTGGCAGGCCGTTCATCATCGGGGCGATATCCTCCGCAGCAGAGCGTCCAGTCTTGGCAGGTCCGACGCCAGAAGGGCAGCCAATGCCTTTCCCGCCGCTAACAGGAAACCGCGACGGTCGGGATGTGCCTCGGCCGCCCTCAGGAGCGATGCAACTGCCACCTCATCAACCCTGGCCTGCTGACCCTCCAGGAGCAGGGGCAGGAAGTAGAGGCTCAGGGTGAACTCTCGCACCTCATCGTAGCTGCACTGGTGCGCGAAGGCGTGTACCGGTGGCGGGAGCGGTGGCAGTCCGTGTCGTATCGTACCGTCCTCGCTGTGGCCCAATACCCTCGTCTCGAACCGTGTGCACAGCAGACGGCCCAACTGTGGGTTCGACCGGTACACGTCTTCTTCCGTTTCCTCACCCTCACCACGTGCCACCACCGGTCGACCCGGATACAGGGACTCGGTGCTGATGTGCGATACCACGCCGTACACCGTTGGAGACCGTGTCACCACCAGAGTGCCCAGTGGCGGGGACTGGTAGAGGTGGTAGCATTGCACGACGCAACGGTCGGTGGCCGATTCCACCACCTCGCCCACCCGGCTGGAGGTTTCAACTGCGCGCTGCAACACGGCTGGAGCCTCTCTCGCACGACCCTTTGGTTAGACCCAGGGTACGCGCTTGGAGCGGTTCTTCTCCGAAGTGTAGACCGGAAGCCTCTGCCGCCCCAAGGCATCCTCCACCAGTATCCGGAACAGTTCGCGGTCAGTCCCGTCAATCACCGCCTGCTCGTGCGCTTCCATGATGGCAGCAGGATAACCGTCTCCTCGGCGGCACTGGTCCAGCACCAGGGCGTGGCTCAACTCAAGTCGTTCCCGGTCTTGGGCCACCCATTCGGGGATTTCCACGCGCGCCAGCTCTTCGCCGGCATTCAGGTAATAGTAGTAGACATGGTGCTGTCCGTAGTGCTCGCGGGAAATGGACGAGCTGGTGGCGAAGAGACATGATCGCTGGCCAGGTGCCAGCATGGCTCCGAAAAGCTCTCTGTCGTTGAACCCGTTCGCCATGTTGCACGGTTCCGGGCCCGAGCGATACAGGCTGCAGGTCCCCTTGCAGTGGGCCGCATCCTTGTCGCACAGAAGACACCGTACAGTGTGCACCACCTCGGTGCTGCCGGGCAGGCTCACATAGGCAGCCACAGCCATGGGCCTCCCGTCCGCCAGGCTGCGCAACCGGTCGAGGGCTGGGAGTAGGCCTTCGCGGATCATCAAGTCCCGCACGAAGGGCGGGTGTCCCCGCCCGGTCAGCCCCCATAACACCAGCGACCCATCGAGCAGGGCCAGCAGGGGTAGTCCGGTGGGCAGGCTCGCCGCGAGGGATGCCAACCCCTCGACCTCCCGGATGGCCCGTTTGATCCCCAGTAGGGCCCCCTCGATGGGGGCTTCCTCGTTGCCAGCGGCATTCGCCAGTGTAAGGAACAGGTCATCGTCACTGGAGTAGAGTCGAGGTTCACTTTCGAGACGGGCATACGGATGCTCACCGTAAGTCAGTGCGCAACTTCCCAGATTTATGAGGTAGCAGCGGGCCGGCAGATGGCGGTCGACGTCGATGTGTGAACCGTCCACCGAGGCAACGCAATAGTCCGCACATGTTGCTGGCGGATCGTGGCGTGTTGAGAGTTTCTCTTGGGGAACGGCTGCCATGAAGGGCCGTTCATTGGGGACGGGCAGCCGCGCTGCCACGTCGGCTTCCGTCGCCTTTTCCATCACGTGGAGCATTCGCTCCAAGGCCAGCCGCCTCTCGTCGCTGGCTCCCTTGGCGTGGGATGCCAAGGCATCAATTTGGGAAGCCGTCTGCCCGATATCCAAGGCCATGACGCCTACCTCAGCACCCGCTCGTCCCCGACGCGACGGGTGACACGTTGCTGGTCCAGGTGCTCCAGCAGGGGCAGTACGTACTTGCGGCTGGAACCCAGCAGGTTGCGGGCTTGCGCCACCGTGATGGAGCCCTCCGCCTTGGCGTGCTCCACCACCCTCGCCACCATCTCACTGTAGGCCTTGTGGGAGAAGACAACCTCCTCCGACACCTTCACTACCCGCCGCTGTTGAATCAGGTAGCCCAGTAGTTCCCCTTCTATGGTCATGTCGGTGGGTGGGGAGAACAGGTCCGACTCCAAGGCAGCCACATAAGAATCAGCCTGCTTGGCCATAGCCGGGGTCAGGGTTGCTTCGTGTTCAGGCAGGCGCAGCACGCCCTCTTCCTCGACCAGACGCCCCTCGCTGGACAGACGTGCCGAAAGACGGTTGAACACGGCCTGCGACATGCCCATGCGGCTTCGCATCTCCTCGCGTGGCACGCCATTTCGAAGGGGATACTGGCGGTGAAAGTCAGCGAGGATCCGTGCCACGACCTGGGTCTGGTCCTGCCAAGCCGCCATTGAGTAGGCCATGGCATCATTGTCCGACCCGGGGTCTCCCAGCAGGGCCACCTTCCCTTCGTCCTGCAGTCCATCAAGACGTGACCGCACATCCTCCAACGCCAGGTTGGCCCGACGGGAAAGGGTGGTGACGTCGCACGGCCCCCACATGTCTACCGCGTTCAGCAGCGTGTCATCCCCCGCCTCATGCACCATGGCGAGGCGGTCGATGACGGAAGGCACAAACCTGCGATGCCGCCGTGGCTTGGGGTCGACCACACGCCCGCCACCCATGGTATCTTCCGCCGAGCGTGCCACGAACAGGTCGCCCTTCACCAATGGTACCGGGTCGGCGAGGTGGATCTGTACCCAACCCTCCTCGCCCGGTCTCAACTCCTTCTGGTCCAGGATACGCAACCGCGCGTTGGACTCGCTGGTATGCAGGTGGAACGTGATCCCCTCGTTGTGGCGTACCGGCCGTGGAGCGTCCCGGCTCACCCGGAACTGGGCGTCCAGTATGTTGGTGGTCTGGAGCCATCCCGGCACCGTGATCACTTCACCCCGCTGTATCTCTCCGCGAGAGATGCCCGACAGGTTGGCGGCCAAGCGCCTGCCCGGGTCGGCTTGCTCCAGTTTCTGTCGGTGACTCTGTAGGCCCCGTACACGACATCGCTCCTTGGTTAGGGCCAGTTCGACCTCGCTCCCAACCGAAAGATTGCCGTCGATGAGGGTACCCGTGACCACCGTGCCGAAACCAGCGACCGTGAAGCAGCGGTCCACCGGCAATCGCGGCCGTCCCAAGTCCGGACGTGGCTCGGTGGTGTCCAGCATCGAGTCGATGGTGGCCTTCAGTGCTTCCAGCCCCTTGCCGGTGTAGGCGGAGACGGACACCATCGGGGCTTCACGGAAGGTGGTTGGAGCCAGCAAGTCTTCCACCTCGGCCTTCACCAACTCCACCATCTCCTCGTCGACCAGGTCCTCCTTGGTGATGACCACCATGCCACGCTTGATTTCCAGCAGGTCGAGAATGGCGAGATGCTCGCGGGTCTGGCGCATGACGCTCTCGTTGGCAGCCACGATGAGCATCGCCAGGTCGATACCGCCGACGCCTGCCAGCATGTTCTTGATGAACCGCTCATGGCCCGGCACGTCCAC
>JAAXIE010000212.1 GCA_012270525.1 Dehalococcoidia bacterium
CAGACTGACGCGTCAGAACCCGTCATGAAGCGCAACCTCATCCTCGTGGGCTTCCCAGGCACCGGCAAGACCCAGGCTGGTCGCCTCGCTGCCGAAGTCATGGGGTGGGAGTTTCTGGACAGCGACGAGATAATCACGGGCCGTACCGGACGCACCATCGATGACATCTTCGCCCAAGACGGCGAACCAGCCTTCCGCGCCATGGAGCGGGAGGCTCTCCGCAGCCTCTGCTCCGGAGAACACCGAGTTATCGGCACAGGGGGAGGTTCCTTCATTGATCCCGACAACAGGGACCTGATGCTGGCAAGTGGCTTGGTGGTGTGCTTGGAAGCCCCTCCAGACGTGATCTGGCAGCGACTCTCATCGTCCCCCAACGCCGACGTGCGTCCTCTGCTGCAGGCAGAGGACCCCTTGCAGCGCATACGAGAGTTGAAGAGCAAGCGCCAAAGGTGCTACGACCTGGCACACCAGAGCCTCAGTACCGAAGGCTTATCGGTGAGGCAGGTTGCCGAGGCCTTGGTGGCACATTACGGAACGCTGGCAGCGGTCTCGCACGACGCTAGGAATGGCCCCAGACCGTCCCCAAGAGGCGAACACATGACAGAGAACGATCTGGCCGCAACCGTCTACCATTCGGGGGGCTCCTACCCCATAGTGGTGGGTCAAGGTGTTCTGGAGCAGCTTGGGCCCCGTCTCCAAGCCTTGGGGGTGACCGGGCAGGCCTACATCATCAGCGACGAAAACGTCTTCCGTGCCTACGGCCGACAGGCCCAACGTTCGCTGGAAGGCGCGGGCATCGCGGCGCACAGCTACTCGATTCCTCCCGGCGAGGAGAGCAAGAGCCTGGCACTGGCCGAGGACATCTACGCTTGGCTGGCCGAACTGCGCGCCGAGAGACGCCACGCCATCGTGGCCTTGGGGGGAGGGGTGGTGGGTGACCTCGGCGGTTTCGTCGCCTCCACCTTCCTGAGGGGAATGCTCTTCGTTCAAGCACCCACCAGCATGGCAGCCATGGTTGACGCTTCCATCGGTGGCAAGGTGGCAGTGAACCTGCTCCAAGGCAAGAACCTGGTTGGGGCCTTCTACCAGCCTTCCCTTGTACTGGCCGACGTCAACACCCTGGCCAGTTTGGGCCAGCGAGAGCTCTCCGAGGGCTGGGCCGAGGCCGTGAAGCACGGCCTTATCCTGGATGCTGAACTGTTCGACATGTTCGAGGAGCACGCCGAAGACCTTCTCGCTTTGCGGGACGATATCTCGACCGAAGTTATCCGCCGCAGCATGGCCATCAAGGCCCAGGTGGTCACCGAGGACGAGCGAGAGACCCTCGGTCGACGCATCCTCTTGAATTACGGTCATTCCATAGGCCATGCCCTCGAATCCGTTACCGGATATGGCCAGTACATGCACGGCGAGGCTGTTTCAGTCGGCATGATGGGCGCAGGACGCATCTCGCAGGCCATGGGGCTGGTCCCGGCGGACGTAGTAGAACGGCAGCGCCGCGTCCTGGAACGCTTCAGACTCCCACTATCGGCCCCCGGTATAGAACCCGACCTCATCCTCGAGAAGATGACCCACGACAAGAAGACCGAGGCCGGTTCCCTGCGCTGGGTGCTACTTGAAGGCGTGGGCCGGTCGGTGGTACGTCGCGACGTCCCCATCGACCTCGTGCGGGAGACCGTGCAGGAACTCAGTCGCTAGGCACTGGATCGCCACCGCCACCCGGCACCATTCGCAATATCTCCTGGTACTGGTCTTCCAGCGACGGAATTCTTCTGGCGATGGCAGGAAGGTCGCCCTCGCCAAAGGCTCTCATGGTAACCGTGCGGAAGTTGCCCAAGCTGCTCAGGCTCAGCACGATGGCGGCACATTCCTCGTCGGTGTTTGCTTCCATGATGGCGGCGAAATCGTACGGCCCCATGGTCATCCAGATGTATGGCAGCTTGCCTCCTGCTTCCTCGATAAGTTGCCGCAACGCCCGCGGATGGCTACTCAGATAGGCGGCGTTGCGCATTCCTTCATCGGTGTAGCTGAGCAATATTACGTAAGTAGACAACTATCCCCCCGTTCCCGGACTCAAGTTTGGTGCCCGTCGACCTATCATCCCCGTTACTACTTCATTCCTGTTCCGTTGGGCCGCCCACGACCACCGCCTCTTCGCCGCTCCTCACCCTGGATGCTACCACGAAGCCGGCGATGCAGACGCACATTGTTCCCGCCGCTCCCAGAAGTAACACTGCAGCCAGCGTGGAGAGGAAGTGGACGCTCTCGGCCGCTTCCGACGCTTGGTCCAAGGCCAGCGATGCGCTTCCAGCCAGGACGATCAGGGCATAGAGGAAGCGTATGCGTGTCCCGTCCACCACCCTGGTGGCCAGGGTTCCCACCTGGGAGCCTATCGAGGCGGCAACTATCATCACCAAGGCCATCAGCAGGTCGACCTTGCCTTCCAAGGCATAGGTAAAGGCCCCGAAGGAGCCGGTGATCATCACCTGGAACAGGTCGGTTCCCACGGCGGTGATCGTCGGGATTCCCAGCAGGAACACCAAGGCGGGCATCAGTAGAAAGCCTCCTCCCGCGCCCAGCAACCCGGCGAACAACCCGATGGAGAAGCCCAAGGCAACCAGCACCCATATCGACATGCTCGGAATCCCGGCCACGGGCAGGGAGACCCTTGGCGGCAAGCCGAAGTTTCGCACCCGCGAAACGAAGGGGCCAGGCGGTCCCACGTCGCCACCCCCCTGTTTTCGTCCCGAACGCAACCAGTCGTACAGCAGGAAGGTGCCCAGCCCAGCCAGCACGACCACGTAAACGTAGTGGATTACCTCATCTTCCAAGCCTCGCGTCTCCAGGTAGAGCAGCAGTCGCTTCGCCGTCTCCACGCCGGGAATGGAACCCAGCACCATGAACAGTCCAAGCCTGAAGTCGACATTGCCCAGTTTGCGG
>JAAXIE010000325.1:0-2479 GCA_012270525.1 Dehalococcoidia bacterium
CATCTCCATCGTCATCGAGTTGATGAAATTGGCCACTCGCTCCGCCCCGCCCTGCACGTCGAGACGCTTTTCCAGCTCTGGGTCCTGCGTCGTGATCCCCACCGGACACTTGCCCGTATGGCAGTGATGACACATCCCCGCCGGCACGCCAATCTCCCTCTCGAAGTCCGAATCCTCGATCTCCCGGTTGCAGTTCAGAGCGATGAGCGCAGCCAGCCCGATGGCTACCGCATCCGCACCCAGGGCCAACGCCTTGGCAGCATCCGCCCCACTGCGTATCCCCCCCGACGCGATCAGGCTCACCTTGCCATATAGCCCGATCTCCCGCAGGGCTTCCCGTGCCTGCACGATCGCCGGAACCGTGGGGATCCCGCTGTGGTCCAGCAGCACCTCCGCCGACGCCCCCGTGCCCGCCAGCATGCTGTCGATCACTATGGCATCGGCCCCCGCTTTGGCCGCCAGCTTCACGTCGTCGCTAACCCGGCACGCCCCCAGCTTCACGTGGATGGGCACCCGCCACTCGGTGGCCTCGCGCAACTGCTCGATCTTCACCGTCAGGTCGTCCGGCCCCAGCCAGTCCGGATGTCGCGTGGGGCTGCGCTGGTCTATGCCGGTGGGCAGGTCCCGCATGGCGGCCACGTCGTCCAGCACCTTGACCCCCATCAGCAGGCCGCCCGTGCCCGGCTTGGCCCCCTGTCCCACCACAATCTCCAACGCATCGGCCCGCACCATGTCGTGAGGGCTGACCCCGTAGCGACTGGGCAGTATCTGGTAGATCAGCTTGGCCGCCTCCTCCCGCTCCTGTGGAAGCATCCCCCCGTCGCCGGTACAGGTGGCAGTCCCCGTCATGGCTGTGCCCCGAGCCAGGGCGGTCTTGGCTGTGCGAGAGAGAGCCCCGTAGCTCATGCCAGTCACGTACACCGGCGTTTCCAGCACCAGCGGTTCCTCAGCATGACGCCGCCCGATGACGGTCTGGGTGTTGCAGCGTTCCTTGTACCCCTCCAGCGGGAATCGCGTGAGACCCGTGGACAGGAACACCAGGTCATCGAAATGGGTGACCTTCTGGAACGAGCTGAACCCGCGCACCCGGTAGCGACCGACCTCCGCCTTGGCGTGGATGTCCTCCATGACCCAAGGCCCCCAAATCTGACTCTGTCCCATCACCATAGCCCGTGGCTCCCTTTGTATATTGTGGTGCCCCACCGGATTGACGGGCTTACAACAGGGTCGGTGCGGTGGCAGAGAGCAGGCTTGGACGCTGGTATGGACGGGCCATCCCTGCTGCCCTGTCTGTTCATGCCACTTGCCACACCGACTAGTCGTTCCGCACTAACTCTCCGACCGGGGCTGCTCTTTGCAATTGAAGGTAAGGCAGCAGTGTCTCAGCTGCATGCTCAATGACAACTCCCAGTACCTCGTCTCCTTTTTCGTTTGTGAAGGCGACCAAGTTCTGGGCAACGGTGTCGCCATAGCTTCTCAAGACCCGGCCGACCCCAGACAATACCAGAGTATCCGTTGAGGGTGTGTATTCGACGAAGAGCTTAGGGTCGGTGAGAGCTTTCACAGGTACTTCTGGTATTCCTTCCGCCACTACAGTCTCCGACTTCCAGGTTGCAGCCCTCAAATCACCGTCTTCTCCAGCCGCTCCAACTGGTCGAAATGGTACAGCTTCTTCGCCGACACTATTTTCCTGAACTGCGGACGCTCCTCAATGCCATGGCTCTCCAGTGTCTGCCACAGAGCGATCAGTTCGTCCTCAGTGATCGGGTCGTACTTGGCGTCGCTCCCTAGTGACCCCACGTTGCCACCGACGAAAATCTCCCCCTCGTACATGGAGTCGCCCACCGCATCGCCCGCATCCCCGCAGACGATTATCCTGCCCTTCTGCATCATGAACCCCGTCATGAACCCGGTGTTGCCCGCCACCAGCAGCGTGCCGCCCTTCATCGAGATACCCGCACGCGCCCCAGCGTTTCCATGCACCGTGACCTCGCCCCCGCGCATCGAACTCGCCACCGATGCCCCAGCATTCCTCGTGACGACGACGCTTCCGCTCATCAGGTTGTCCCCCAGGGCCCAGCCCGCGTTGCCGTTAATCGCCACCTCCGGCCCGTCGAGAAGACTGGAGCAGAAATAGCCCACGCTGCCCTCGAAGGTGATGCGACAGGCAGCAAGGATGCACACGGCCATGTTGTGGCGTGCTTGGGGATTGATCACCCGTATCTCTGTCTCCCCCGCTGACGCCAATTCCTTGATGCGCTGGTTCAGCTCCCGCGTGGAAAGCGAGGCGGCATCTAGATCGACCAAGTCATGACCTCGCTCTCCTGGGGCTCGATCAATTGCTGCTCCTCGGGGAACACGCTGCGAAGGGCCACCTCCTCCGAGGCAATGGCCACATATTCGTCCGTCTCCATCGTCACCAGCGGCTTCGCTGCCCACTGGTCCTTGGCATACCCCAAGCCGTCCTTGGTCGAAATCA
>JAAXIE010000325.1:2550-4373 GCA_012270525.1 Dehalococcoidia bacterium
GCCCCCTTGGACAAGGCATCCGCAAGATAGACAGCGATCAACTCCGAGTCGTTCTCAGTCTGGAAATCGTAGCCCTGGTCTTCATAGGCACGCTTCAGCTTGTGATAGTTCGTCAGTTGCCCGTTGTGCACCACGGTGACGTCGGGGTAGGGATTCGCCCAGAAGGGATGGGAATGCGTGATGTCGACCCGGCTCTCGGTGGCCATGCGGACATGACCTATCCCGTGGGACCCGCTCAGCTGCCCCACTCCGTGACGCTCCTGCAGGTCGGACGCTGTGCCCACGTCCTTTATCACCTCGGAACACTCGCCTATGCTGTGCACCTCCACGCCCTCAAGCCCCACCAGAGCATCGGCGATCCGCTCAGCCCGTCCCCCGATGCGCACACCGGAACGGAGAGGGCGGGCATGGTAGGGCAGGGCCTCGTCTCTACCTCCATACCGCACCGAAAGCCGCAGATAATCGTCCACCCACTTGTGGGAGACCACCTCGCCCCCGACCTCGCTCACCACCTGCCCCGCCCTGTGGAGCACCGCGTCCGAGTTCTGCGACTCAACCCGCAGCCGCAGGATCAGGTCCTGTTCCTTCGGCTGCCCCGCCACGGTCACCCCAGTGGAGTCGGTCCCCCTGTGCGCCAGGGAGTCCAGCATCTTCACCAGGTACTCCCCGATGGGAGCTGGCCCAGCCCCAGCCCCGGCCTTATGCAGTATCCCGCAGACTCCACACATGGCAACTCGACCTTTCGGAGCGAATGCAAGAATGGCCGTCCCCGCTTAGGAAGGCTAGTAGTATAGACGATAAAGGCTAGCGTCGTGTCTTGGCAAGCAACGCCGACATCGAGACATCGGCCGCCCCTTCAGTGCTCGTGTGCTCCGGGACCGCCCGGTTATCGTCCGCCTCCGAATCCAGGACCACCAAAGCCTCCACGGCCTTCAAAGGGGCGGCCAGCCGGTAGAGCGAGGCTATCCGGCAATACCGTGACCGCAGTCGCCTGCAGAGAGCCCGCTTCCCCTGGCTCTCTTGTTATCACCACCTGCACCCCCGCAGTAAGATCGTCGAGGCTTCCCTCTGCTTCGCTGAAGATGGTGATGGTGGTCTCCCGCCCGACGGCAGCCCGGACCAGGCCCCGTGGTGTGGTCAACTCCAGAACACCGTCCGCTATCGACTCGATGTTGCCCGTAAGCCCCAGGCCTCCCGTGCGGCCTTGCTGCGCAGGGGCTTGGAATGAGAACGCCCCCCTTCCACCCGCCGACTGGCCAGTCGGTCCTTCCCTGAGTGGTGCCACCGCCACGCTGACCCCGCCCCCTTGTGCAGCAATCGCACCCCTGCGCTCCGACAGTGCGGCCAACTGCTCCTCCGAGAGATCCCCCAAAGTCCCGGCCAGTCCCCCAAACCCCTGTCGCGCCGAAAGCTGGTCAAGGCCCGCGAACTGGTCCAGTAATGGCGTCTCCAGACCTTCCGGAATCACCCCGATACCTGTGGCCTCCAGCACCCCTTCCTCGTTCCGTTCGCTTTCCAGGTTTACTCGCAGTCCCGGCGACAGGTCTTCGACCGTCCCATCCTTGCCCGATATGACGGCTATCTCGGTCCCCTCACCAATGTTGGCCTGCAGCGGACCGATGGGAGTGCTCACCGACAGCACCCCGTCCTCCACGGATTCCACCACGCCTATCATTCTGCCACCCGCCCCAGCCGCCAAAGCCCCGCCTAGCGGCCCGCTGGACAGCCCGGTCGCTAGCTCCTCCAACTCCTCCATGTCAGGGATGTCTCCGGCTTCTATCCGGCTGGCCAGTCCTCTCAGCCGTTCCAAGCCGGTCCCGTCG
>JAAXIE010000052.1 GCA_012270525.1 Dehalococcoidia bacterium
ACACGCGTTGCCTGTAACGAAAAGAATTGGCGGTTGCAATACTGGTCGATCCAGCGCGACACGTTTTCCAGCAACTCCAGCAGCCTCCCATCGTGGCTGCTCCCCGCGATGTCCAGCATGGAAACCGACTTGATAGCCTTCAGATTGGCATAAGCGTTGGCCATGACTCGCTCCTCTTCTCTTGGGGTTTCCGGGGCCTGGGGCTTCCGGAGGACGCCCGGTTCCTACGGTGCCGACGTGATGTTGTATTGCAGGGCGGTGTGGCTGGCACTGGAACGCTTGCCCGTTCGCTCGGCGAAGGCTATGCGCATGCTCACCACCATCACGTTCTGCCTCTTCTGGATGTCCCGTTCCGTCTCGATGGTCAACTCCCGGCGGAAGCCCACCCGCCACTGCGTCCGGTTCACGATCAGCAGACGGCCCGTATCGCTGGTGTTGCCCCCGTTGCTCACCTTCCCATCCGCGTCCGCCGCCTTCATCTGCTCCGACACCAGCACCGGTATTCCCTCCACGGCCCCCAACTGCCCTTGCAACAGGGTGGCGTTGGGGCCCAGCTTGTCCAGTGTGCGGAAATTCGTGATGTTCAGGCTGCGGATGTACGTGTCCACGTCCATGATGTACGCCAGCTCCGAGGGGCGCACCGCGTACTTGCCCAGCTTGCCCCTGATCTCGTTGAACATGCTGTCCGACGCCGCAGCATTGTGGTCGTTGCCTTGGCTCGTGTTGTCGACCAACGGCAGGTGCAGCAGCCCGTCGAACCCCAGCAGCCAGTGACCCTTGCCCGCATCGCTCTTCGAGATGGTCGCCCCGTCGGCATTGATGTTGTTCGTCGTGGTGGTATCGGCATTCAGAAGCACGTCGTCGATCACCTCGGCCGCATTGCGCACCAGCGACGACCGCACCTCCGACGCCATGGCCACCACCGAGTCTTCGTCCAGCGACAGCGACCAGGGCACCGTTCCCACCAGTTCGTAGGAAGTCAGCGTCTGCTTGGCCGTGGCCAGCGCCGACCCCGTGACCGCCGAGTTCTCCGTGCCGGGATACCAGCTCACGTCTCCCAACTGCAACGGGATGTCGAAGGGGTCCGACGGCATCTCCGTTCGTGAGAACAGGGGGGCCACCATCGTCTCCAGGTTCACGTCCAGCCACAGGGCCGCCGCCTCCTGGGTGGGTACCAGTTCGTCCCCCGACCCCGCGGTGGTGCTGTCCATCGCAGCCTTCAGGTTGCCCTGCCACTCCTCCAGCATCCGCGGGTTCAGCCCCATCGGCTGCCTCATCTGCGAATTGAGCAGGCTGCGCACGCACGCCAGATCCAGCAGATCCATCCCCTCGTACTTCCCGAAGGGCACCCGCGGCCGTCCCTTGTCCACGTACTTGGCCAGGATGCTCCGCTTCTGGCCCTCCCTCGCCGAGTCCTGCAACCGGTTGAGCTGCGACGCGATGCGCTGCACCTCCTCCCGGATCGGCGGGATCTCCGCTTCCATCCGCGCTTGGTAGAAATCGCGTATCCCCGCAACCTCGCTCTTGATAACCTCCAGGTCTTGCGTCGCCATATTCATGATTTCTTCCTCTTCTTCTACCTGCTGTACTGTTCTTCTCTTGTTTCCTGTCGCCCGTTCTTGAAGTTCGGGTCGCATGGCAGTGCCTTCACTACTCCCGTCATCCCCGCGACCTCATTCCTCATTCCCGCGGTGCTTCCCATCATCCTCGCGACGGCGGGGTCCCACGGCCCCGATGCGAACCCAGGTCGCCTCCCTGGTCCACGCCCCGCGCCCGACATGACCCGCCCCCCAGCGGCCCCGCCCTGGCCTCCCTCAACACCTCCAGCACCTGTTCCAGTCCCGGATGCATCCGGTCCCCCCTCATTTCCCCCACCTGCCTCTCCAAGGCCGCCAACCGGGCCTCCACTCCACCCGCCAGCCCGACCCCGCTGGCCCGGCGCACCGCGTTCTCGTTCGCTGGCACCGGGGCGGCGCTCACCTCGAACAGCACCTGCTCCGTGAACCGGATCCCCAGAAACTTGCCCGTCTGGGGGTGTCGCCTCTCCTCGTAGGCCAGCGGTCGGAACCCCACCGACACCCCCTTCTGGTAACCGCCCCGGTAAAGGGCCGCCACCTCCTGCGCGAAGGACGTCGGCGCGAACTCCACCTTCGCCAGCAGCCCAGGGACTCCCACCCCCAGGCTGCCCGTTGCCTCTCCCGTAGTGGTCCACACCTGGGCGCAGCGCCCGATAGCAGGACGCGAGTAGTCGTGGGCCCACAGGAACACCGGGTTCTTGCGGTACGCGTCCAGCCTCCAACCGGCCACCGACACCACGTCGCCATGCCGGTCCACCTCCTCCGTGGACGCCACGAAGGTCATGGCGTTCCCGTCATCCCCAAGCTCCTTCTCCTGCCGCCCCGGCTCAGGCCCCGGTGCCACCGCACCCAACACGCTCCACTTGAACACCCACGGCGCATCCGAGACACCACGACGGTAGTCCTCAAGGGCTTCCACCAGCCGCTCCCGCTGCCCTGCCTCCACATCTTGTTGCTCCACTTCCTGCTGGCCCATCGTCATCTCCAGCTCCCTGCCTCTCTTCCAGACTGAATCAAAAAGGGACGGACCCCTTGTTCCTCGAATTGCTCCGAGGTGAGGGGTCCGTCCCACTCATGCACCGGAGGCTCCTAGTCCCTTCCTCCCAGCAGCCACTGCCTCCGTGATTAACAGCCTAGAACCCGCCTGCGCCCCCCGTCAAAGGGCAAATGTCACACCCCCACCCGAGCACAGACGTCCAGCACCTGTAACCGACCCTGGGCAAGGGACGTGCGTCTATCGCACCCGATGTACTACAATTCGGCGTGCCAAAGGTCAGGGACGCTATACAGTTGGTGGAGCAGGATGGGTGGGAGTTGGTACGAATACGTGGAAGCCATCGGCAGTTCCATCACCCCCGGAAACCAGGGACGGTCACCATCCCTGGTCACCTGGGCGACGATGTCACAGCGAAGCTGTGGCAGAGTATTATGAGGCAAGCAGGTCTCTTGGGACGACAAGAATGAAACTTCAATACGCCGTCGTATTCGAACAGACCCCAAACAACTACTGCGCCTATGCTCCCGATGTGCCCGGCTGCATCAGCACCGGCACAACATGGACCGAGGTGCAGCGAATGGTCCGCGAAGCCCTTGCCTTCCATATCCAGCTCACCCTGGAGCAGGGCGGGCCTCTGCCAGCACCCAAGAGTTCCATCGAGGACGCCATCGCCTTCCACCACGCTCCCCCGGAAGACGACGCGCTATCGAGTTACACCGCGCAGGGCCAGCCCCTCCCCAGCCTCTCGACCAGAGTCGAGATGGTGGAGGTCGAAGTGGAATCTCCCGCCCCATCACCACGAAGCTGACGCCCAGCACCGGTTACCGCTTCGCCAATCCCTCCAGCACACGGCTCTTCAGGGCCTCTTGCCCCAGAATTTCGAATCCCTCACCGGAATCGGTATAGGTGCCCTCCGGCAATGCACGCCTATCCCTCACATGCCTGAACCTGTAGGGTTGCGCCGCAGGAGCCCATATCTCCGGGTCCCAGGTCGACTTCCGCAGCAGGAACGTGTATGTCGCCCCAACTTCCATCGGCGTAAACCTCGGCAACGCCATGTTGTGCCGCACCTCTTCCCACTCTTCCAGCGTCATCTCCCCAGTCCTGAACGCTCCTTCAGACTGGACCACCACCACCTCTTCCGGCGTATTGCTTGAGAGGTCCTCCTCGGCAATTACATAGTACTTGCGCTCGGCCGCGAACACATTGGGGTCTGGTTGACTGGGGTCTTGCTGCAACCTTGCCCCGTTTTGCACGCCTCCCACTTCCGCAACCCGGCCAACGAAGACGACATCAGCCTTGCCGACAATCTCCTCTATCGAATGTGCGCGTGGGTACGATGCCCCCGACCCGCGATACACCGGATCCGGCACCGCCACCGGCCCTGCCTCTGTCGGCAGGGCCTGCCACAGCACTAACCCGAGAGCGGCTAGCAATGCCACACCCCCCAAAGGCAATAGAAACCGTGGGCTCCATACCAGTCTCCCGCTCATCGCCGCACCTCCCCAAGCCAGATTTCGGTTCCAGGAAGTCGCATCTAATAGATGAAGTTGATCTCGTTGATGTCGTGAGTCTGCGGGATGATGACCAGGAGTGGTACAGTGGCGTCATCTAATTCTCCTTGGTGACATTCGCTTAATAAAAGTATAGAATAATATGTTTGATATATTGACTCTCAAGGCTATGCTGCTACCTCCTAGAATGTATTGCACGGATCGATCGATCAGAGCATTCGCCAACCGACACAAATCCCCTCTCTCCCCATGACACCAGCCCATTGACCACCCACCCAACCCCCACGGGCTCCTTGCCCCTACCCCACACTATGTGTAATCTACTTGCACACCCCACGAGCCTGGAGCAGTGACGTTGGCCAGGGTGCAGTTGGTGATTCCCGACGCAGACCGTGACCGCTTCGTCACTCAGGCACGCCGGGAAGGAATGTCCCTCAGCGCATGGCTGCGGGCAGCCGCCCGTGAGTGCCTTGACGCACGCCAGCAGTTGGACCAGTTCCAGTCCCCTGAAGACGTCAGGTCCTTCTTTCGCTCGTGCGCCTCGCTGGAAGGCCCTGAAACCGAACCGGACTGGCATGAACACTTGCGCGTCATGAATGAGTCCCGCGCAGGAGTGGCGACCGGACCGTGATCTTCGTGGACACCAACGTCTTCACATACGCGGTGGCTCGTCCCCACCCAATCCAGGCTCCCGCTCAAGATTTCTCCGTCTAAGCCAGCCGCCACCGCACGCCCTGTGCACCTCAGCGGAGGTCATGCGGGAACTCGCACTGGCCCTTCCCCCCGATGACACCCGCCCATTGACCACCCCAACCCCCACCCTCTAGCC
>JAAXIE010000037.1 GCA_012270525.1 Dehalococcoidia bacterium
TCACAGTTCAGACAAAGAATCGAAAATACCGGGTTAGTCGGAGGAAGGCAGCTTGCGCGGCTCCTGCAACTCCATCTTGGCGTCGCAGCACTCGATTTCGCCGTCGCCGCTCTTGGTGCACAGGACGCTGCTGCCGCAGGTCTCGCAGGTGTACCGCTTGCCTAGCTGATTGGCCATCGCTGTGTCCTCTACTTCAATTGCATCGGCTCTCCGCAGCAGCCAACGCTGCCGACGCCGCCCTTGGTTACGATGAATTCGGCCCCGCACTGCCGGCAGACATATCGTTTGCCCGTCTGGTTGGCCACTGCCGGTCTCCTCAGCCCTGTATCTCATTGATCTGGAACTGGGGCTTGATGTTGGTGAAGTTCGGCACGTCCCCCATCACCTGCCGGCCCGTGGCCTTGAACCCCTCATGAACGTTGTCCACGGTATCGAACGTCAGGAAAGCCATAACCATGTATTGAGGCGGAGCGTTGGGGTCGGTATCGGATATCCCCTTGTCAACTTCCACCTTGGATAGGCCGTAGGGCTTCAGGGCTTCACTGGCCATCGGGATGTGCTTGTTGATGTAATAGTCCAGATCGAAGTTGCCCCCCTCTGTATTGGGGTACAGGACCGTCACCCTTATCATGATACCTCCTGCTGACGTAGTCCCGTTTCGTATGGACGGTAGCGTTCATCGCGGATACGTCTGAGACGGATGGCAGCGTACGCGAGGGCAGAAAACCTGTCAAGTTTGGCCCTACGGCGTCGAAATCACTTGTGAGGCGGAAAGTGCTGCGATACACTGGCAAGAATCGCACCGGTTAAAGTGTGGGCTGAGTGACTGCATCGAACCTGACCAGCATCGAGGGCAAGCTGAGGTCGGCTGAAGCCCGGTTCCTTGAGTTGGAAGAGTTGATGGCCCGTCCCGACGTGGCCAACGACCATGAGAAGGTGCAGGAACTGGCCAGGGAGCGCTCCAACCTGGAGGACAGGGTAGTCCTGTTCCGGGATTTCCGCAAACTCGAAGCCCAACGACAGGACGCCCTGAGCATCCTCGACGAGGGCAACGACCCACCCATGATGGCCCTTGCCCAAGCCGAGGTGGAAGTCTTGGACCGGAAGCTGGGGAAGCTCAGGGACGAGATGGAGCTGGCCCTGCTACCCCAGGACCCCAACGACTCCAGGGACGTCATAGTGGAGATCAGGGCTGGGGCCGGTGGTCGTGAGGCAGCCATCTTTGCCTCGGACCTGTTCCGCATGTACACCCGCTATGCCGCTCTCCACAGATGGGACGTGGAAGTACTGGACACCAGCCATTCCGACTTGGGTGGCTTCAAGGAAATCGTCTTCGAGATAAGTGGGAAGGACCTGTTCAGCCGACTGAAATTCGAGCGGGGGGTGCACCGCGTGCAGCGGGTCCCAGTGACCGAGGCGATGGGACGCACCCACACTTCCACAGCGACCGTGGCCGTGCTGCCGGTAGTGGGCGAGGTGGACGTCCAGATCAACCCCGACGACCTGCGTATCGATATTTTCCACGCTGGCGGTCACGGGGGCCAGAACGTAAACAAGGTGGCCACCGCAGTGCGCATGGTGCACATACCCACCGGCACCGTGGCCGTGTGCCAGGATGAACGTTCCCAGTTCAAGAATAAACAGAAGGCCATGGCCATCCTGCGGGCCCGCCTGTACGAGGCCGAGCAGACCAAGCGGGAAGGTCAAATTTCCCAAGCCCGTCGCGCGCAGATAGGCAGCGGTGACCGCTCGGAGAAAATCCGCACCTATAACTATGCCCAGGACCGCATATCGGACCACCGCATCAGCCAGAATTTCCACGGCATACAGCGGGTCATGGACGGGGAGTTGAACGACATAGTGGAAGCCCTTCAGCAGGCCGAGCGAGCTCAGCGCATGGCCGAGGCCATACGCTAGCCAGCGCCGGGCCCGCTAACGGGTAACGCTGACCCGCCTCCTGTACCGCGCCATCGAGGAGACAGACCTCTTGGCCATACTCCGCGAAGTCCTACAGCAACTGGAAAGTCCCATGGCAGCCGCGTCCATCCCCGATGCCCGGTTGGAAGCCGAGGTGATGATCATGAACGTGATGCGGGTGCCACGTCACCGCATCTATGCCTACTTTGAAGAAGAGGTCCCAGAAGAAGCCGAGAGGGTGTTGCTGCAACTGGTGGAGAGACGGCTGAAGCGCGAGCCTCTGGCCTACATCATGGGGCACAAGGAGTTCTACGGCGTTGACCTGCTGGTCGCCCCCGGGGTCCTGATCCCCCGGCCTGAGACCGAGGGACTGGTGGAGCAAACCCTCTTCGCAGCGATGATACGCATGGAAGCAGGCAGCTTCATCGTTGCCGACCCTGGCACGGGATGCGGGGCCATTGCCGTGAGCTTGGCGATCCACCTGCCAGCAACTCGCATCGTGGCCACTGACCTGTATGAGACCCCCCTGCGGGTAGCCGCTGCCAACGTGCAGCGACACAACGTTGCCGACCGGGTGACGGTGCTGCAGGGGGACCTCCTGGAGCCCATCCCGGAACAGGTCGATATGGTGGTGGCCAACCTTCCTTACATACGCAGCGAGGCCATCGACACCCTGCAGGAGGAGATACAGTGGGAGCCCAGGGAGGCCTTGGACGGTGGCCCGGACGGTCTGGACTTGATCAGGAGGCTATTGCAGCAGGCCCAGGCAAAGCTGAAACCCGGTGGCGCGATTCTCCTGG
>JAAXIE010000339.1 GCA_012270525.1 Dehalococcoidia bacterium
ATATGGTGTAGTGGGGTGAGCGGAACGGCCGGTCAGAAATCAGAGGATGCGACGTCGGCAACATCCCGCCGATACTGTAAATCTTCGTCACCTCCATGGCTTCTTCGTTGGTCATGGAGGGAAGGATCGTTGGCATGGCCCGCGCCAGCAGGGTCTTGCCACCGCCAGGCGGGCCTACCATCAACAGGTTGTGCGCTCCAGCGGCAGCAACCTCCAGGGCCCGCTTCGCGTGGTCCTGACCCCTCACGTTGGCCATGTCGACGTCGACCGCGGTGGTGCCGTTGACCTCGTAGCAACCGGACTTTTCCGCTAGGGGCTGCTCACCGCAAAACGTGGCAAGCTCAAGCTCACCGCGGAGATGGCCCGCCAACTCCGCTAGGTTGTGCACCGGCACGGCGTCAACTCCCTCCACCAGAGAGGCCTCGGAGGCGTTGTCGACAGGCACGAACACCTTGGTCAATCCCTGCTCACGCCCCACGGCCACCATGGAGAGGATGGCACTGGTGCGGCGCAAGCTGCCATCGAGAGAAAGCTCGCCCAGAAACAGACTGCCGGAAACGTCATCCGTGACTTGGCCGGAACTGAGCAGGACCCCGATGGCGATGGGAAGGTCGTAGGCAGGGCCGGCCTTCCGCAGGTCGGCGGGGGCCAGGTTTACCGTGATGCGACGCATCGGGAACTCGAAGCCGGAGTTGCGGATCGCGGATCTTACCCGTTCCCGCGACTCCTGCACGGCGGTATCGGGTAGGCCAACGATGGTGAAGGCAGGGAGCCCCGGCGAGATGTCCACCTCCACCTCAACCAGATACCCGTCGAGTCCCACCACGGCACATGTCTTGGACTTGGCAAGCATCAGAACGCCTCCATGAACAGATCGCGGGGGATTATATCGATGGTATAGGCATCGTGCGCCCCCCAAATGTCATACCTCTGGGACGGGGTTCGCAGTTGCGGAAGGAGGCACGGTTAGTGCCGTCCGGACGCCCGGGTATCACGTGCTCAGTCTTGCAGGTCTACGGGTGCCTGTGGGGTTCGTGACCCCCTCCGGGGGCCTCCGACCCTCCGCGTCAACATCCGGGCTGACCGTGGTGGCCACAACAGGCAGCCAGGTGCGTGAGCTTGAACACGTCGTTGCGGACGACCAGTCGTATCCTTACCATCCACGGCAGGGAACAGAAGAACAGGTTCTTGAAAGCGGTCCGTATGCCAGCCATCATGTCTGGGTAGTATATCAAGCACCATCGAGGTACGCATCCGACCATTAACCCTATCATCACACCAGACTGGATTGGGAAACGGCACGATTCACCGTTCTGCCATGGCCTCAGGTATGAGTCACAACTCCACCACCGAAAGCTCGTCGGCAAATATCAGGTCGCCGTCGTAGATCGCTGCCATGTCGCCGATGCCCTTTTCCATGGGGCCATGGGTGGCCAGATGCGGGCCGATGTGGACCACGGCAAGCCTCTTCACCCCGGCTTCTTGGGCCATGCGGGCAGCCCCGGTAGTGCCACACTGGCCTTCGGCCTCACCCGTCTGCAACATCACCGCCTGGTCGTCCCAGCACATGCAGAGCATGAGATCCGCACCCCGGGCTAGCTCCACCACCGGTGCGCACGGCTGGGTGTCGCCGGTGAAAACGATGCTCCCCTGCGAGGTGTCCAGCCGGTAGGCCAGCGAGTCGAGATAGGGCTGCACGTGTTCGGCGGGGGCCGCTGTCATCTGCCAGTCGGGGCCGGAGGAGACAAGGCCGGGCCCGATATCCTGGGCCATCACATCGGGCGGTTTGCGGGGAAGGGTGCCACCGCGGTTGACGTGCACCCGCTGGCTCAGGGGATGGTTGACTCTTGCCTTCCAGTCATGGGAAAAAGCCCCGTCCTCGCCGAGGATGCGCTCGGTGACCGTCTCGGTGAGGGTCGGGCCATAGACCTGCAGCCTGTTCTCCTTGCCGATGCTCTGGTCCCAGCGACATAGCAGGAAGCAGGGGTAATCAATATCGTGATCGAAATGATGGTGGGTGAAAAACAGGTGGTCCACGGCAGTGGGCCAGAGACCGGCCTTCACCAGCTTATGAGTTGCAGCAGGTCCGCAGTCCACCATCAGATGCTGGCCGTTCAGGACCACCACGTAGGATGAGCCGAACCTGGTTGGCGTGGGAGTGGGTGTCCCGGCACCCAGGATGTGTACCGTCGCCATGGCATGGCCTCCTCGGTCTCCGGTGGAGAGTTCGTCCTATGAGGCGGCTTGCGCCAACTCCTGGGCCAAAGAGATCAGTGCCTCGTCCGCGCCACGCGGTCCGATAAGAGAGAGACCGACCGGGGCCCCGTCCACCTCGGCCAAGGGAAGGTTGAGTTGGGGTGTGCCTGCCGTGCCTGAAATGGATGTCAGGCAACTGTTTTGCGCCTGCAATTCACGACGTTCGCGGTGTCCGCCTCCCAGGAGAGGGGCAGGCCCCACTGCGGTCGGCAGGCAGATGAACGCGTCATCGGACAGCAGGCCCAGTACCCGGCCCACCACCTCTTCCTTGGCATGCATGGCTGCCCTCACGTCTTCATCGGTGGAGGAGCGGCCCATCAGGTAACGCTCGGTGACGCTGAAGGAAAAGCGGGGGTTGTTTCGTTCAATCCAGTCTCGTGCCGACTCCCAAGCCTCTCTTCCTTGAAGCACCTGTTGTTGCTGGGACCACTCAGCCAAGCTGGTAGTGGCAACGCGTTCGGTCTGGACGGTACCGACCAATGACGCAATCGCTCCCACGTGGGTGTGAAGGGCCTCCGCGGTGGCAGGGTCGGCGTGGTCGAAGGCGTCCTGGGCTAGGACGAGGCGGCTTGGACGCATAGGGATGGTTCCGGGCCCCAACAGCACCTCGCCCACCCTGGCAAACAGGCCGACATCTCGGGTGAACCAACCGATAGTATCGTAGCTGGGTGCTTGGATCAGGATGCCGTCCAGGGGTATGCGCCCGTGGGTTGGTCGCAGGCCGTACAGGCCACAGAAGGATGAGGGTACGCGCACCGAGCCACCGGTGTCGGAGCCAAGCGCGAAGTCCACAAGTCCGCCTGCTACGGCAGAGGCCGAGCCGCTGGAAGATCCGCCGGGCACCCTGCTGGGAGCGCGTGGGTTAGTGGGTGTGCCATAGTGGGCGTTCTCCCCGAATATTCCACGGGTCAATTCATCGGTGTGGGTCTTCCCCACCATGGTAGCCCCAGCGTCCACAAGTGTCTGCACCACCCATGCCGTCCGTTCGGCAGGGGCATGGGTCGCCTTCCAGTCGGGGTTGCCACCTCCCGTGACATGCCCTGCCACGTCGAAGATGTCTTTTGCGGCGAACGTAAGCCCGGCCAGTGGACCGGTGGGACTACCCTCCAGGTATGCCTCGGTGTCCCGGCAGAAGGCGTTCAAATGGTCGTCACGAATTTGTCGGGTAGTTGTCACTGTCGTGTTCCATCAGGCCCTGGGCCGTGGGGATGTATAAGAAACTGCATCTGGGGATGGGCAGGTGGCGCGCTTGGCGGGACTCGAACCCACGGCCTCAGCCTCCGCAGGGCTGCGCTCTATCCAAACTGAGCTACAAGCGCGTATGTGCGAACCGGTTGCTGCGATGGCAGCTCCCGGTGGTGCCGAGGGCGGGATTTGAACCCGCACGCCCGTAAGGACACTACGCCCTGAACGTAGCGCGTCTGCCGTTCCGCCACCTCGGCTGGCCCTCGTTGATGGTGGGCGATAGAGGATTTGAACCTCTGGCCTCCTCGGTGTGAACGAGGCGCTCTAACCGCTGAGCTAACCGCCCCTGTCGGCTTGCCAGAGGCCCATTATAGGTGCGGCCTCTTATATGGCGCAAGTCGCATGAATTCACGTCGCTGCCTCGCCCCTCGCTAGCACTGCAGCAGCCAGCGGACTGCCAATCCTCTCTTGCGGAGACGGGGTAGAATATGCCCAGTCTCACCTCAAGTCTCATCCGAGGAGGCCTCCCTGTGGACATCACCAGAAAGAACTACGCCGAGATTCCCGCCCCCGGTGCTCCCCATTATCACTCGGTGCGAGCGGGCAATATGCTTTTCCTGTCGGGGGCTACGGCCAGGGATACCGAGGCCGAATACGGCGACATGGCCGAACAGACCGATGTCATCCTGAGGCGCATGAAACATATCCTGGAAGCCGAGGGCGGTACTCTCCGGAACATCGTGAAGATCACCAGCTTCGTCACCGAGATTGACAGCGAGGCCGGTGCCAAGACCCACGAGGTTCGTATGCGCTACTTCGGCGACGACCTCCCTGCCAGCACCAGGGTGCAGGTCGCTGGCTTGGTGGCCCCTCACCTGAAGATCGAGATTGAGGCCATAGCCGTCCTCCCTGAGTAGGAGACACCGGGCTGTCAACAACTCAAGTCTTGGGAAAACCTGCACCTTGGGTTATCATGTGAGGCCAACACAAGCCCTGTAAGGAGAGGTAGCGGAAATGAAGGTCACCAAGTTCCTGCACACGGCCATACCTACCCTGCCCTACGACGAAACCTACGATTTCTACACACGCGTCATGGGCATGAAGCTGGCCCCCAGGCCCGAAATACCAGGCATGCCCGGTGCCTGGCTGGGCGCGGACGGTACCTCCGAAGAACCTCAGGTCCACATCATCGGCTGCGAGCCTACCGGCGAGACCCACGATCCCATCCAGGTGCACTATGCACTTCAGGTGGAATCGCTGGATGACGCTATGCGGGAACTGGATGCCGAGGGCATCAAGTACCGGCTCATCGACGGTTTGGTGGGCAACCTGCGCCAAGTCTTCCTGCGCGATCCCGCCGGCAACCAGTTGGAGTTACAGGAACCCCGCAAGTAACGACAACCCAATACCACATGCTGGGTTGCCCAAGGCACCTATATCCAGCATGTGGTATTTTGATACTGCGGTTACAACCCACCAAGCCATTTGATACTATTTGGCCAATTTGTATCAAGTGGCTTTCTCACTTGTGCCTGGAGTATCAAACCCGCTGGCCGTTTGGACGCGGGATGCTACCGGTTTCCGGCCCCGATCACCGGTAAGGCAGGAGGCCTTGGTGTCTCGCCTTCTCCTCTGGACTGGTCCTTAACCCGCGTCCCATCCCCCAAGCAATCAGTAAGAACAACAAGCGCCCCGCGAATAAGGGCGATCCATACCACATGCTGGGCCGTAAGGTCATATCCACCCGGCATGTGGTGTTTTGATACTGCAGTTGCAACCGACCAAGCCACTTGATACTATTTGGCGAATTTGTATCAAACTGCTTTCTCACTCATGCTTGGAGTATCAACCTGCTGACCCGTTTGGGCACGGACTGCTACGGGAGTCTGGTTCCGACCATCGATGGAGAGCAGGCTTTCGTGCCTTGCCTGCTTCCAAGGGAACTGGTTCTCAGTCCCCGCCTCGTCTTCCTGCAGGATGAGGCATCAAGGGCCGTCTCGACCCTGAAGGGCGTAGGTGAGACGGTCTCTAACCCGCGCCTGCTCATAAGACCTCTCTTGCGGCGTGAAGCACTGCTGTCGTCCATGATCGAAGGGACGGTCGCCTCCCTCACCGAGGTTTTCTCCCATGAAGTCCGCCAAAGCAAACCCACCGAGGATGTCCGCGAGGTCATCAACTACGTCATGGCTCTCGAAGCAGGCATCAAGGCACTCGAGAGTCTGCCCATCTCGTTCAGACTGGTAAACCAGATTCACGAGCGGTTGCTCACGGGGGTGAGAGGCGAGGAGAGGCATCCCGGATCATTCCGTGCAGGACAGGTGTGGATTGGCCCGCCAGGTTCCTCCATTCGCGAGGCACGGTTCGTACCTCCGCCGCCTGATCAACTTAGGGACCTCTTCCTCGATTGGGAAGAGTTTGCCAACCAGTCCCTGGAGATGCCCCCATTGGTCCGGTGTGCGATGATGCACTACCAATTCGAGGCGATTCACCCTTACGAGGACGGCAATGGCCGGGTGGGTCGGTTACTCATTACGCTCTACCTGATCGCTAGTGGCGTGTTGTCCGCACCCCTCCTCTACCTCAGCGCCTACTTCGAACGCGACCGTCAACGGTACTACGATGAACTGCTCAACATGAGTATTACGGGCAACTGGGAGCAATGGCTCTCTTACTTCCTGACGGGAGTGCGCCAAGAGGCACAGGACATGCAGACAAGGATCCGAAGTCTGAGGCACCTACACGACGACTACCGGCAGGTCCTCCAGAGCAGGCGCGTCCCTTCCAGCGCACTACAACTGCTGGATGACTTCTTTGCCAATCCGTTTATGACTGTGCGCGCCGCCGCCAACTCGCTCAATATGACCGCCAGCGGAGCGAGCAGGGTGCTGGACAGGCTGGTAGACGCCGGGCTGGTCCGCCGGGATACTCTTGGTTGGCCCACCCTTTACGTGGCCGACAAAATCCTGGACACCTTCGAGCGCCCCATGGGGGCCGAATAATGAGAGGCGTGCCCTGGAAGTGATTGCGATGGATATGTGGTGGCAACGGTAGGGTTCGAACCTACGACCTAGCGCTTATGAAGCGCCCGCTCTTCCGCTGAGCTACGTTGCCCCCTAGGGCCGGCCGGCCAGCCGCCTGACTGCAACCCCAATGTGAATACTCTAGCCGTGAGCATAGTGACTGTCAAACCTGCGAGCCATGCTTGAAGACCTCTCGCACGCCGCCGAAGCCCTACGGGGTCAACTGCGCGAAGTGGCCGACCGTGTGCGTCCCTTCCCCACATTCCTTGGGCGGAACTGGCTGGAAGCCGTAGAGGTGGAGAGCGATGATGGCGCGATGGGTGTGGACCGGGGATGTGTCGTGGTGTGCCCTGATGGAGAGTTGTATGAGTTGGCCCTTCGTCTGATTCCAGGGGCTGAGGTGGTGAGCGACCCCAATCCCGCGGAGGAGTTGTCTCCCCTCGTGGTACCGGACTCGGAGTACATGATCTGGGCGGAGGCGGCCCTGAAGACTCTGCGTCCCTATCTTGAGTGACTGCCGCCTAAGACACTACTCCAAGACGATATCGCCACTCTTGCCCCCTCGCTTGCTCACCAAGCGGACTGCCTCGATGCGCATGGCGCGATCGACTGACTTGCACATGTCGTAGAGGGCCAGCGCCGCTATGGAAACAGCGGTCATGGCTTCCATCTCCACGCCTGTCTTGGCCGAAGTGGTGGCTGTGGCCGTGATTTCAACTCCCCCGCGTTCCGGGTCGGGATCCAGCTCCACCGCTACGCGGTCCAGTGGCAGCGGGTGGCATAGCGGGATGAGCTGTGAGGTCTGCTTGGCCCCCATGATGCCAGCGAGACGGGCCACGCTCAAAACATCCCCCTTCTCCATGGAAGCTTCCAGGATGCGTGTCAGCGTCTCGGACTGCATGGAGACGAACCCCTTGGCCACCGCCTCCCGTTGTGTGGGGTCCTTCCAACCCACGTCCACCATGTTAGCGCGGCCGTGCTGGTCCAGATGGGTCAGGCCTGTCGGCGTAGGTCGCTCTGTCATCGCGACACCCGAGTGGTGGCCTCGTACTCGGTGTCCGGGGGCTGACCTTCCTTACGCGCCTCGCCGTTGGCCAGCCGGTCACACCGCTCATTCAGCGGGTGACCAGCATGGCCCTTGACCCATCGAAAGCTCACGTCGTGCTTCTGGCACTGCTCCAGCAGCCGTTGCCAGAGGTCTGGGTTGAGGGCCCTCTCGTTCTTGGTGCGCATCCAGCCATTCTTGCGCCACCGGTCGGCCCAACCCTTCACTATCGCGTCCACCAAGTACAGGGAGTCGCTGTGCAGGGTGACCGAACACGGCTCCTTGAGGGCTTGTAGACCTTCAATCGCGGCCAGGATCTCCATCCGGTTGTTGGTTGTCAGGCGGCGGCCCCCCGATAACTCGCGCCTCTGGCTCCCGTGAACCAGCACTACGCCATATCCGCCCGGTCCGGGGTTCCCGATGCAGGCCCCATCGGTGTAGACCGTAACTTCGGGCGTGCTGCTCACGGTCAGCCTACCCGCCGATCTGGTACATCTCGATCTTGCG
>JAAXIE010000104.1 GCA_012270525.1 Dehalococcoidia bacterium
TCCTGGCGGCGGTAGCGGCGGCCTATGGATTGGGCGTCGTCGTACTGGGACACAAAGCTATTGCGCACCATGTCGTACACCTCCCGGGCCTTGGGCACAAGCCTCTCGTTGCGGCTCAGGGGCAGCACCGCCACCTTCACCGGGGCGATGGCCGGATGGAGATGCAGCACCACGCGGGTGTCTCCCTCAACCGTCTCCTCGTCGTAGGCGTCAAAGAGGAAGACGAGCAGGGCGCGGTCAACTCCCAGGGCCGGCTCCACAACGTAGGGCACAATGTGCTCGCCGGTCTCGTCGTCGTAATAGTCCAGCCGGACGCCGCTGTGCATGGAGTGGGCCTTCAGGTCGAAGTCCGTGCGGTTGGCTATGCCCATCAGCTCCCCCCAGCCCCAGGCAAAGCTGTACTCGATGTCGTAGGTGGCCTTGGAGTAGTGGGAAAGCTCCTCGTCGGTGTGCTGTCGCAGTCGCAGCCTGTCGGGGCGAACGCCCAGGTCCATGAACCACGCCATGAAGTCGTCCATCCAGCGCTGGTGCCACTCCTGATCGGTTCCGGGCTTGACGAAGTACTCTATCTCCATCTGCTCGAACTCCCGGGTGCGGAAGGTGAAGTTGCCCGTGGTGATCTCGTTGCGGAAGGACTTGCCAATCTGCCCAATGCCAAAGGGCAGTCGCTTGCGAGTGGCGGTAAGGGTGTTCTGGAAGTTGACGAAGATGCCTTGGGCCGTCTCCGGGCGCAGGTAGGCCTGGGAAGCGGAGTCCTCCACGGGGCCGATGTAGGTCTTGAACATCAGGTTGAAGTTGCGCGGCTCCGTCAGCCCGCCGCCGCAGTCGGGGCATGAGTCGGACTCCAGGTGGTCGGCGCGGAAGCGATGGTGGCACTCCCTGCACTCGACCAGGGGGTCGGTGAAGGTGTCGGCGTGGCCTGAGGCGACCCATACCTGGGGGTGCATGAGGATGGCCGCCTCCAGGCCAACCATGTCGTCCCTGTCCTGGATGAACCGCTTCCACCAGGAGTCGCGGATGTTTCGCTTCAGTTCGATGCCCAGGGGGCCGTAGTCATAGGTGGAAGCGAGGCCGCCGTAGATCTCGCTGGACTGGAAGATGAAGCCCCTGCGCTTGCACAGCGACACGATTTTGTCCATTTCAACCCGGTCCAGACTGCGATTCAAGACGCGCCTCCAGAGGTGATATTGTGAAAATGAAGTTACCAAGTTCCTACTGAGTTGTAAAGGTGGGATGCGACTATGGGGTGGTGGTCTTCCCTGCACGTTCTGCCACAGTAGTAGGGTATACTGGATAGCAATAGCCCCGCCTCAGCCTGTTCACCTATGTGTCGGGAAACTTGATAGAATAAAGCAAAGGTGATAGGCTGGTTATTAGAATTTCAAAGGGGACTGGAGCTTAATGATAGAAGCAAATGACTCGGAAACTAAGGGGCACATTCGGGTTGACACCGTACCGCCTGGAACAATGCTGGCAGAAGCGGAGAGCGACCTGCGCAAGTACGAGCAGAGGTACGAAATGTCCAGCGAGAAGATGGCTACGCTTCTTGAGGCGGATGCCATCCGGCCTACCGCCGAGGTAATCAAATGGTACTCCACCTTTCAAGGAGCCAAATTGCTCCGCGGAACGACCCGCACGACTGGAACACTTGGGACCACTATCGGACTATCCACGAAGGCCGTCTGAGAGAGCACTCGTTTGTTGTCTCTGACACCCTTGCCTTCACCGATGAGGGCGAGGGTGTTATCTTGCTAAGGGGAACTGTCCAGTGTCAGAAGAAAGCGCAACTGGATGTGGTGAAGTGGTTTGAGACCCGCTATTTCGGTAACACTCTGCGGGTCAGATGCCACACATATGTGTATATCGGCTGGCTACAGGGCGAGCACCTCTTGCTGAAGTACCACAATGTTCACAGCGACAGAGACGAGTACCACCACCGTATCTTTGACCCGTCAAACGGAGTCGAAGTGTTCCATGAAGTCTTGGAGAGGCATCAGTTCCCTTTATTCACTGAAGTGCTGGACGAGCTACAGATCCTGGCCCAAGACCTGTAGGACTCCAACTGAGCCACCCCATCTATTTGCCCAAAGCTGTTGACACAAGCCCAAGATTGTGATAGCGTGAACGCACCTCTAAAGCTATGTGCTTTGGAGAGACCAAAGGCTAGGACGGAGAGGAGTAAGGGGCAACCGGCCATCCAGCGAGTCTGGCACGGTGGAAGCAGACGTGGAACGGCCCCCTGAAGGTAGCTCCCGAGCCGCCAGAAGAAAGTCTCGTTAAGTCGGGGCAAGTAGAACTGACCGGGGTCGTCTTCCGTTATCATGGACGAGGGCGTGTTGGCGCCCTGACAGAGCGCCCCGGCAAGCCGGGGAAAAAGGGTGGTACCGCGGGAAACGCTCCCGTCCCTTTGGGGCGGGATTTATTTTTTGATTCAACAGCGCCTACGGAGGTGAAGGAGATGAAGCTAACGGGAGGACAGATAGTCTGCGAGAGCCTTATCAAAGAGGGCGTAGACATCGTGTTTGGTATTCCGGGAGGAGCAATCCTGCCCCTGTACCAGACCATGTACTACTATCCCCAGATCAGGCACATCCTGACGCGCCACGAGGAGGGCGCATCGATGGCGGCTGACGGCTACGCCCGGGTGACCGGCAAAGTGGGCGTATGCATGGCCACCTCCGGGCCCGGGGCCACCAACCTGGTCACCGGCATAACCACGGCACAGATGGACTCTGTGCCGATGGTGGCTATCACGGGGCAGGTGGCCAGGGCGGCCATCGGCAAGGACGCCTTCCAGGAGACGGACGTGACAGGCATTACCCTGCCTGTCACCAAGCACAACTACCTGGTGATGAACGCGAGCGAGATAGCCGAGGCCATCAAGGAGGCGTTCTACATCGCCAACACCGGCAGGCCTGGCCCTGTGCTGGTGGATATTCCCAAGGACGTCTTCACGGAGACGACGGAGTTCCACTACCCGGACGGCGTCGACCTGCCCGGTTACAAGCCCGTTATGGACGGCCATCCCGCCCAGATCAGGAGGGCTGCCCAGCTAATCTCCGAGGCCAAGCGGCCTGTGATTCTGGCGGGACACGGCGTCATCATCTCCCGCGGCTACGACGATCTGAGGGAGCTCGCCGAGAAGGCCCAGATTCCCGTTATCACCACCCTTCTTGGCCGCAGCGCATTCCCGGACAACCACGCGCTCTTCGTGGGCATGCCCGGGATGCACGGCGTCGCCTACGCCAGCCTGGCCATCGACGAAGCTGACCTCGTCATCGGCCTAGGGATGCGGTTCGACGACCGGATCACGGGCAAGATAAGCGCCTTCGCTCCCAACGCCAAGGTCATCCACGTGGACATCGACCCGGCGGAGATCGACAAGAACGTTCACGCCGACGTGCCCATCGTTGGAGACCTGGGGCGGGTGCTTAAGCAGCTGAACCAGTTCGTCCAGCCGGCCACTCACCCCGAATGGCTCAAGCGCATCGACGAGTTGAGGCAGGACCACCCCTCCCTGCGCATCCGCGAGACGGACAAGCTGCTTCCCCAGTACGTCGTCCGGGACCTGTGCGAGGCCACCCAGGGCAACGCCATTGTGGTGACCGGCGTGGGGCAGCACCAGATGTGGGCGGCGCAGCACTACGCCCATACCGAGGCCAACTCCTTCATCACCTCCGGCGGCCTGGGATCGATGGGGTACGAGGTGCCGGCCGCTATGGGCGCCCAGCTGGGTCAGCCCGACAGGGTGGTCTGGTCGATATGCGGCGACGGCGGCTTCCAGATGACCATGTCGGAGCTGGCGACCATTGTGGAGAACAACATACCTGTGAAGTTCGCCATCTTCAACAACCGTTACCTGGGCATGGTGCGCCAGTGGCAGGAGATATTCTACCAGAAGGACTACTTCTCCACCCACTACACCGGAAACCCGGACTTTGTGAAGTTGGCGGACGCCTTCGGGATGCCCGGCATACGCGTGACCCGTAGGGAGGAGTCCATTGAGGCCATCCGGGAGGCGATGGCCCACCCCGGGCCTGTCCTGGTGGACTTCATGGTTGAGGAGGAGGAGAACGTCTACCCGATGATTCCCCCCGGAGAGACCGTGGCGGAGCTCATGGAGGAGCCTTTCGCAAGGGAGCTGAGATGACAACAGACACGGGACAGCACACCATCGTAGCCCTGGTGCAAGACAAGCCCGGGGTCCTCAACCGGGTCGCCAGTATGTTCCGACGGCGCGGGTTCAACATATCCAGCCTGGCCGTGGGCCGCAGCGAGACCAACGGGTTCTCCCGAATGACCTTCGTTGTGGACGGAGACGAAGCCACCGTTGACCAGGTGACCAAGCAGCTCTACAAACTGATAGACGTGGTCAAGGTGTCGGACATATCCAATGAGGACGTGGTTGTACGGGAGCTGGCGCTCATCAAGGTGCGTACCACCGCCTCCACCCGACCGGAGATACTCCAACTGGCGGAGATATTCCGCTCCAGCGTGGTGGACGTATCGCCGGACTCCGTGATACTGGAGGTGACGGGAGACGAGGACAAGGTGGACTCACTGATACGAATACTGAAGCCCTTCGGCATACGGGAGGTCATGCGAACGGGCCTCGTGGGCCTCATGCGAGGCATGACCAAGTCCCTGGCTATGGACAACGGCAACCGCCCCGGGCGCGGCAACGGCAGGTCCAACGGCAGAGCGTAGAGTTGTAAGGAGGCAACGGCTATGGCCAATGTTTACTATGAAAACGATGCAGACCTTTCTCTGCTTGACGG
>JAAXIE010000281.1 GCA_012270525.1 Dehalococcoidia bacterium
ATCATGTCGCCGACCATGACGCCCTTCACCAAACTCAGAGCGAATTTGGCGTTGAGTTCAAGGGCTTCCTGCCCATCGGACTGTTTGAGCCCGCCGGTCTGCTGGAACAGAAGTACCCGGAACTTCTCGAACCCGGCATCCCGCAGCGCCTTCCGGTACTCACCCTCGTACATGCCAAAGCGGCAGGGACCACAGGCACCCGCAGTGACGAAGACATAGCGGTCTTCGATGTCCTGCTCGCCAGCTTCCTGCAAGTCTTTGAGGTATTTCACCAGGTTGCCCACGGTGTAGTAGGTGGGGTTGCACTGGCCCCGGTTGCCGTATTCCTTGCCGACGCTCAGTGCTTCGTTGTCGGGGCAGGGCAGGATACGAAGGTTGTAGCCCAGCCCTTCCATGGCATACTTCACCAACTCCTCGTGCACCAGCGTCAAGCCTCCAAAGAGGATGGTGGTGCCATCCTTCTGGTCCTTGGTCCAAGGACGTTCCATGGGCTTCTGGAAGTGATCGACCTGCTTGTGGCCCAAGCCCATCTCCTCGCGGAGCTGTTCTTCGTAGGCCCGTGTTTTTGCTTCTATCTCTTCCTTGTCCAACACCTTCGCCATTCAGGTTTCCTCCTACAGGGTGTGAGTGAGCAGGTCTCGTGTTAGCGCAGGCAGGCTCAGTCGGCATGCGTTTCGACCGTCTCCTCGGTCTGCGCTTGTTTCATGTCGGTCTTCAGCCGGAAGTTGACCAACTGCACCAGTCCATTTTGCTGGTGCTGAGCGTGTCCATCGTGACCGTGGTCCTCGCCGCAGCAGCCATTCCCCTCGCGGAACTCCTGCAATTGTTCGTAGGCCCGTTTGGGGTAGTCCTGCCCTGGCAGGTTGCAACTCGCCGAGGCACTGCCCAACTCGGCTTCTTCAAGGTCGTCAGCGGTGTTGGCCGCGCGGATCTGGTCGTAGGCACTGGAGTCGACCAGACCATGGCCGTTGGCGTTGCTGGCCGTGGCCACTTTCAGTGCGTCTCCGTCGTGTATGTCCAGCACGATGGGCTGCCATACATCGCTGCCATGGCGGGGCATTCCCAGTTCGTCCAGTTCGTGGCCTCGGCCGTTGTGCCGGGCCCTTTGAGAATCGTTGCCACTGATGGAGATGGTCGAAGCAGCTTCCAGCCTACCGATGGCCTTGTCGTTGAGCCTCTCCAGGTGGGCGCGATACGCATCCACCATCTGTTGCAACTCGCCCTCGGCGTGCAATTGCTTCTGCAGGTAGTCCTGGTAGCGTTGCAGGAAATAGTCGATGGTCTCCACGCGTATCTTGATGGAACCCGAAGGCTTGTTCTCGTCGATATCGTGGAAGGTGAAGAAGGGTGTACCGGAAGCCTCGATGATGCTTTCCACCACGTTGTAGATGGGAGCGTCGTGGCCACACTTGAAGCTGGAGAGATCCACCGCCACCAGATTGGGGTGCCGGGCCACGTACTTGGCCCCCCAGACCTTGCGACTGGAGTTCTCGCTATAGCAGTTCTTCCAGACGTCGTTAATCTCCATGGCATCGGAGATGACGCCCGACCTGATTTCCTCGCCGAACAGGCGCTCCAGGATGTCAGGGTCATGAGGCAGGGAGTCGATGGAGAAGATGGGATATCCTCGTTTCTGTATCTCCTCCATGATCTCATGGTTCAAGCCGGGGTCGTTGTGGTACGGGCGGCCCAGCAACACCACGCCAACCCGACCCTCGGCCTCCAACTGGTCCAAAACCCTGCGAGACTCCTGGCGCAGGGAGTCCTCGAAGTAGGATCGCCATACCTTGTAGGCGATATCCATGGCCTCATCATTCTCTTCGGGGGTCACCTGCAGCAACTCGCTGAAGCACTGGTGCATCTGCAACTGGAACAGCTTCCAGTCCTTCATATCGAAGGAAGGGCACGTATAGCGGATGCCGTTCTCGGCGAATACGTCGCCCTCGCGGGTGAAGGCTGCCTTGACCACCTCGGGGCTGATGGACACCGTGGGACAAGCAGCACTGTCGACTGTGTGGGTCAGTTCGGAGCGCAGCTTCTGGATAATGGGGAAGAAGATGACGCCGGGTTTGTCCTTCTCCTTTTTGTCGAAGATCAGGTTGTGGACGTGGGCGATGGAGACCTTACTGGGGAAGCACTGGTCGATGGAGCCACGCCGCGACCCGCGGAACCACATCTGGGGGTCGGTGTAGTCCGAGTAGACGATATTGCGGAAGTGGACCCCCACCGCTTCCAGATAGGCACTGAAGAAGGGAGTGGTGCTGTACATGTTGAGCACCCGTGGCATTCCGATCTTGATCGTGCTCCGCAACTCCCGCACCTCGTCGGATACCCTGGGAGGCGCAGCGGCTGATACTGCTGCCCTGCCACGCCTGAACAGCGAGCTTATGCCCTTGGACTTGTGGGCGCCCGCCAAGTCTTCGTCATCATCGGTCTCGCGCAGAGTGCTCACCTTGGGTGCGCCGAAGCTGCGAAAGGCTTCCACCGAGGCCCTCTCCACGAAATTGGGATTGGCCTTCTTGATTTCGTCCAGCCTGGCCTTGATGACCTTCATGTCCTCCATCTTCTCCACGCTTCCCTTTTCGCAGGTGGCAATGATGAAGCGACGGGCCTCGCCCTGGGGCGTCTTGGTGTCGATGTATGTCCGCAGGCACTTGTTCTTGCAGAAATTGCAGCGGGTGGACTCGTCTCGGGTCGCGGTGAACTCCAACGTTTCTGCAGCCGAGAGACCGATGAAGCTGGAATCGTTCTCGGAGGCGACCCGGATGGCTTCCAAGGCGGCCCCAATAGCCCCGCTCTCGCCCGTAAACTGGTGCACACGGATGCTGGCGTTGGGCACCTTGGACTTTATGAAGTCGTACTGCGACTTTACCGCGGCCAGATTGTGCTGGGTTCCACCCTGGAGCACGAAGTTGGTACCGAACTTGCTGAGGTTGGGTTCGGCCACCACGTAGAGCCAGATGTTCTTGGGCAGGACCTTGGCCAGCCCTGCCATGATCTCCTTCTCCTCCCAGCCCAGTTGCTGGAAGTTCACGATGTCCGTCTCCATGAATACGGCACAACCATAGCCGAACACGGGCAGGCGGTCCGCCTCGAAGGCCACGTCGGCGTACTCGGCGACCGAGTGACCGAATTTGGCCGCCGTGCTCTGCAGGAAGTAGCCGTTGCCCGCCGAGCACTGGGTATTGATCTTGAAGTCCTTGACCTTGCCATTCTTCAGGACGATTACCTTGATGTCCTGTCCGCCTACGTCGACGATTACGTCCACGTCGTTGTAGTAGTGCATGGCCGACTTGGTATGGGCCACCGTCTCCACGATGGCCACGTCGGCGTCCAGCGACTCCTTCAGCATGTCCTTGGCGTAGCCGGTGGTGCCCACGCCTGCCACCTTCAATATGGCCCCTTGGTCTTCCACGAAGCTCCGGAGTTCGGCCAGGATGTCCTGGGTATCAGCCAGCGGATTCCCCTTGGATAGCTGGTATGCCTTACTCAGCAGCTTTCCATCCCTGTCCATCAGCACGCCCTTGGTGGATGTGGAGCCGCCGTCGATCCCTATGAAGGCTTCCACCCTCTCTCCGTGCTCGAAGATAGCCGGCTCCCAAGGTGCGGTGGCGAAGAGTCTCTTGAACTCCTCCAGTTCAGCCGGGCTTCGCGAGAGACCCACATCGCCGGATGCCTCTCGCATCTTGGTGCGACCGACCTCGATGAAGTTCTCCAACTCCTCGGTGCCCTTGTAGATACCGACATCGGGGTCTTCGGTCTTGCCGTAGAGCACGGAGCCGATGGCTGCGTAGTACTGGGCGTTGTCGGGAACGACTATGAGGTCCTTGGGGTCGACGCCTTCGGGCAGGGGGAAGTTGCGTTCTTCCCAGATCTTGGGGATGTTGCCCCGCCAGCAGTCCCGCAGGGCCGGGATGAAGGTGTTGGGACCGCCCAGCAGCAACACCTGGGGCCTGAGGGTGTTGCCACGGGTCAGCACACTCAGGTTTTGTTGTACGATGGCCTCGAAGAGGGACGCCATCAACTGGTCGCCGGGGACACCGTTCTTCTGCAGCCCGTTGATGTCGGTCTCGGCGAACACGCCGCACTTACCCGCCACGGGGTGCAGCTTGACGCCGAAGTAGGGCAGGGAGCGCAACTCCTCGCCCGTGAGGCGCAGCTTGGCATTGATCTTGTCGATGACTGCCCCGGTGCCCCCGGCGCACTTGTCGTTCATGCTGGGAACCTTGCGCTTGGCACCCGTTTCCGGGTCGGTCAGCCAAATGATTATCTTGGCGTCCTGTCCGCCCAACTCGATGACAGAGCCTGCGTCGGGGTAGAGGTGCTCCACCGCCAGCGAGACGGCATTCACTTCCTGGACGAATTTGGCCCCGATATAGTCCTTCAGCATCGTTCCGCCGCTGCCGGTGACGAACACCCGCATCCTGTCGTTGGGCAGGGGGAATTCGGCTTGGATGCGCTGCATGAACTCGTATACCTTTTCTGGTTGCCGGGTCTGGTGGCGCTCGTAGTCCTTCCACAGGATCTCGTCGGTGACGGGGTCCATCACCACCGCCTTCACCGTGGTGGAGCCGACGTCCAAGCCGATCATCAGGTTGTCATGGGTCATTGCGTTCAACCGTCTCTTTCTATGATCAGGAGTTGGTCGCTGGGGTACTGGGGGCGGCCGGTGTTGGGGTTGCCAGCGAGGCATAGGGAGTGGCCAGAATCCCTCCCACGCCGAATTCCACCAAGCCCCGGGCGATCTGCTGCACGGGTGGATGGGGATCGTCGGAGGCCATCAACTGGAATATGACCTCTTTTACGGCACCAATTATCGAGTAGGCGGTGAGGCGCGTGTCGCAGGGACGCACGAGCTTCATGGCCATACCCACGCTCAGCGCGCGTTGGATCATGCCTGCGATCTGCTGGTACAGGTCTTCCAGGCGTCGCTGCACGGTGGGGTCGAAGGAACTGGCGTTCTGCATGAATATCCGCGTCAGGTCCCGCTCACGGAGCATGAGTTCCAGCACCCGGGTCAGGTTGTCCTCAATCTGCACCAGAGGCGAAGGTGCCGCAGGACCCAGGGTAATGGGGCGGACACGCTCTTCCAGGTCCTGCAGGAATGCATCAAGGATGCTCTCGAAGAGGTGCAGCTTGTTGTCGAAGTGCTGGTAGAAGGTGCCCCGAGCAACGCCTGCTTCCAGTACGATCCGCGAGACGCTGGTGGCGGAATACCCCCCGTTGGCAAAGGCCCGTTTGGCACTGTTCACCAAGCGTTCCTTGCGGCTGTCCACCAGCGAAGTACTCAACGCCCGTCCCTCGGCAATGCTGGCTGGGATTTACCGGGTATTGAAAGCTGCTAAGGACGGGCGTGTCAAAACACTTTTTTTGATATTGACCAATAGGGTGTGAATCAGGGAATTACCACTTGGCCCTGTAAATCGTCCACACGCTCAATGGCATGCTTGGCCATATAGGACGCGATCCCATCCACCACGTCCAGTGGCGTCCAGAAGTTGGCGAGATTGGCACTGCCCACCTGTACCGCCGACGCGCCAGCCAGCAGGAATTCGATGGCGTGGTCCGCCGTGAACACACCGCCCACGCCAATGATAGGGATGTCCACCCTCGGGGCAACGTTGTACACCAAGGCCACGGAGACGGGATGCAGGCCGGGTCCGGATATACCGCCGGTCACCGCCCCCAGGACCGGACGACGTGTCTGGGTGTCGATTGCCATGGCAGGGATGGTGTTGCAGATGGTAAGGGCGTCCGCCCCCGCCTCTTGGGCAGCCACAGCGATGGGGACAAGGTCGGGCACATTCGGGGCCAACTTGGCCAGCACGGGCAGACTGGTATTGCCCCTAACCTGGGCTACCGTCTCGCGGGTCAGGTCGGGGTTAAGGGCATAGGACGCGCCGTGGTCCACGTTGGGACAGCTCAGGTTGAGCTCCAAGGCCTTGATGCCTGGCGTATTCCCCACCATTGAGGCCATCCGGCCAAACTCCTCCACCGTTTCGCCTGCAATGCTCAGTACTATTGGCACTTCCCATTGGGCCCAGACAGGAGCCTGCTCCCTGAGGGCCGCCTCGATGCCCGGATTCGTGAGACCGATGGAGTTCAGGAGCGTTGTCTCGGCTAGGCGGGAAACGATTTCTGGGTCTATCAAGCCTTCGTCCCTCAGCCGGGCCAACTCGTTGGGCACGCGCCTCCAGGAATGGGGATACCAGCGAGGCTCCGGGTTGCCAGCCCGCGGGCGCATGGTCACCGTCTTGGCGGTGATCGCTCCCAATCGACTCAGGTCCACCAAGCCGGGAACGCCGGGACCCTCGCCGAAACCGAGCCCGTAGCCATCCCAACCAAAAGTCCCGGACGCTATCATCACGGGACTGCGTAAGCGAAGCCCCTGGGGATGATTTGGGGCTAGGTCCACACTCAGAGACGACTGATCCGTTGCCAGCATCGCTCTCCCCCATTTTGGGCCGGTGTGGTGCTAGGCTACCACATATAGTCAATAAAATGGCCGCCAACGCATTGCTGGCAGCCATTTGCGTGCTTCGCGCCCGGCCAGAGATTGCGATCCTAGGATGCCTAGTTGGGAGAGACATCCTCCCCTGCTGCCTGACCGGCAGGTTCGTCTTCGTCAGCATCGTCCGAATCGTGCAGCGCAAAGAATTGGTCCTGCAGGTCTTCGGCGGTCGCGGGGTCGAACCCCTCGTCATCCTCGTCATCACCATGGCGGCTACGGTAGCCCAGTTCCTCCGTCAGCCAGTCTGGCGGAAGGATGGCATCCTGTACGTCGGCGTCCAAGGCGAGCGGCTTCTCCTGGAAGGCTTCCACCCTCGCGGGGATCAGACGGCCGATGATCACGTTCTCCTTCAGACCTAGCAACCTGTCGCGAGCGCCACTCACCACCGCTTCCGTCAACACCCTGGTGGTCTCCTGGAAGGAGGCGGCCGCCAGGAAGCTGTCGGTCAGCAGCGAGGCGCGAGTGATGCCGAGCAATACCTGTTTGGCGGTGGCGGGCTCGCCACCTTCCGCCAGCATCATCGCGTTCTTGGCGCGGAACTCAAACTGGTCCACCGTCTGCCCGGGGATGAACTCGGTATCGCCTGGGCTCTCCACCTGCACACGGCGCAACATCTGCCGCAGTATGACCTCGATGTGCTTGTCGTGGATGCTAACGCCTTGGGAACGGTAGACCTTCTGTACTTCCTCCACTAGGTAGCGCTGCAGTTCTTCGCCGCCACGTATGCGCAGAATGTCGTGGGGATTGAGAGGGCCAGCCGTCAGGGCATCCCCCGCCCTTACCTCGGAACCGGTGCTGACCAGGACCCGCACGGAGGGAGGCAGCGGGTAGTCCCGTTCCTCCAGGTCCTCATATACCACTGACAGGCTGCCTTCGCCGAACTCAACTCGGCCGCTCATCCCTGCCCTGAACTCAGCAGGGGTCAACTCCGCCAGACTCTGGTCTTCCTCAGCAGCGCTCTCGGAAGCGACCGTCCTGGCCAAGGCCATCCCTTCCTCGACCCATTCACCTTCAACCACCAGCACATCGGCGTTGGAGGGGATTTCGTAGTCCTCGCGGTACTGCTCGCGGGAAGTGATGCGCAGACGCCGGCCCTCCATGGGCTCGTCGACGGTGGCCACGCCGTCGATGTCGGCCAACATGGCCGCTCCTTTGGGTACCCGGACTTCGAACAGTTCCTCGACCCTGGGCAGCCCGCTGGTGATGTCCAAGCCAGCCACGCCTCCGGTATGGAAGGTCCTCATGGTGAGCTGCGTGCCCGGCTCGCCGATGCTCTGGGCGGCGATGATGCCCACGGCCTCGCCACGCTGCACCCGCCGGCCAGTAGCGGGGATGCGTCCGTAACACATCTCGCACAAGCCACGGCGGGCCTCGCAGGTAAGCGGAGAGCGGACGGTAACCTGGTTCAGGTCCGCCTCCTTGATGTGTGCGATCATCTCCTCCCCGATTTCCTCACCGCTGTCTCCCAGCACCTCGTCAGTCTCAGGGTGAACGATAGGCAATGCTACGGTGCGCCCCAGCAGACGTTCTTCCAGTGGGGCCAGCAGCGGGTCCTCGGCGCGACGAGTGATGCTAACCCCCTCCGTGGTACCACAGTCTTCCTCGAGGATTATGACGTCTTGGGACACGTCGATGAGGCGCCGGGTGAGGTAACCGCTGTCGGCAGTCCTGAGAGCAGTGTCGGCGAGACCCTTCCTCGCTCCGTGAGTGGAGATGAAGTACTCCAAGGCGGTCAGCCCCTCGCGGAAGGAGGACTTGATGGGTAGGTCGATGATGCGGCCCTTGGGGTTGCTCATGAGGCCACGCATTCCGGCCATCTGCTTGATCTGCGCGATGTTACCCTTGGCCCCGGAGACGGCCATTACTTCGATGCCTCCGTAATTGCTCAATTCCTCCTTGACGATCTCTTCCATCTGATCGCTGGCTTCTGTCCAAGCCTTCACCGTGTTGCTGTACCGCTCGTCGTCGGTCGTCAGCCCCTGCATATACTGGTCTTCGTACTCTTCAACCTTGCGGTTGGCCTCATCGATCACGTCCTGCTTGCGCAGGGACACCTGGATGTCGTTCATCCCGATGGTGATCCCGGAAGTGGATGCATAGTGGAAGCCGAGGGTCTTGATCCTGTCCAAAGCAGCAGCAGCGTCCAAGTGGTCCAGCTTCCGGTAGAACTCGCTGGTGAGTTCTTTCAATTCATTGCGGTCCATTACCCGGTTGCGAGGCTCAACCTCTGGGGGCAGTACCCGGTTGAGCACCATTCGCCCCAAGGTGGTAGTCAGCCACTGGTCAGGCTCCTCGGCATCGCGCACCATGATTTCTGCCTGCAGGTCCAGGTGGCCAGCATCACAGGCGGCTTGGGCCTCGTCGAAATCGGCGAAGCGCATCCCCGTGCCCATGGCATCCGGTCGCTCCTTGGTGAGGTAGTAGCAGCCCAG
>JAAXIE010000363.1 GCA_012270525.1 Dehalococcoidia bacterium
CGACTTCGCCGCCGGCGTGCTACCGAGGCCTTACACCAGGTCGCAAACGAGACGGGCAAGACGCTGGCCCAGGTCTCCCTGAACTGGTGTCTCTCTCGACAGGGAGTAGTCGCCATACCCAAGGCCAACCGGGTGCAGCACGTGGAGGAGAACTGCGCGTCAGCTGACTTCTCGCTCACGCCCGAGCAGGTCCGCATCCTCGATGAAGCATTCGCCTAAGCAGGCAACACTAACGCGCGGTTTCGCCCCGCCCACTGCATCCCTAGGTGTCGCCAAAGGCGGCGAACAGGGCGAACATCACGAAGATGCCTCCGAAAAACAACAGACCCCATTCCCACCCTCGCACCGTGACCGGCGTCTCCTCCCTGGAAAGGGAACGCCGGTAGTAGTTGAGACCCGTCTGGGCATGGGCCAACGCCCCGGCAAAAAGAGCCGATGAGGCGAGCCACAGCAGCACAAACCAGACGCCGAGAGTCCACGCACTGCTGACGCCCGCGACCGCCCCAATCACGATGGCAGCGGTAGCCCAGCCTGGGCGCACCATCGCTTGTCCTCCGCGATGCTCCACACCGTTGTTGATGGCAACACAATGGGTGTAGAAGCGCATCCACCCGTAGACCGGGACCAGGGCGCTCAGCCCGTGCCACACCGGATACATCCGCACATCCCGGTATACGCGCTTCAATTCGGACCATGTCAGGCCCATCCAAACGGGCAGGTACAGCCCAGACGTTACTAGGGAGAGGAGCACTACCAGCCAGAGAGCAGTCTGGTACCCCGATAGCTCAAGGGAGGAAGGCTCGGCGACCTCCTGTTCCTCCTCCGAGAGGGACTGCCCGAAGGAATAGCTGCATGCGTCGCATACGACAGCATCAGGGGAGCGGGGAGAGCCGCAAGCAGGGCAGAAGCGGGAGCGAGAGTCATGGCCTGCCAGCCGCACTTCGGCCCCGCACTGGCGACAGTAACGGTCGACCGGCGAACCGCGCTGGGTGCCGCACCTCGGGCAGAAGCCTGCTGGCGTCGTCATGCTATCAGGCCCGTGGATTCCTGCGACTGAGACTCCCTGCTAACGAGGCTGGCAGACCACGTCCACAAGGGCGGGCAATTGCTGCTCCTGCACCACCCGGATGGCCCGCTTCACCGCAGGAATCACTTCCTCAGGGGTGTCCACCGGACCCTCCCCGTAGACCCCCATGGAGCGTGCCATGGCAGCGTAGTCGATATCCGGGCCGCTGATCCAGATGCCCTCGCCCCGCTTCTCGACGTCCCGCTCGCGGTTGCGGGCAACGTCCACCGCGTGCTCTTCAGAGTTGAAATAGGTCCGATTGTTGAACATGATAGTCAGGTAGGGAATCCGGTGATGGGCGGCCGTCCACAGGGCTCCTGGGCTGAACATGAAGTCGCCATCGGGTTGCAGGCTCAGGCAGAGCTTCCCGGTGCCCTTCAGGGCCAGGGCTCCACCCAAGGCGGCCCCAGCCACGTACCCCAGACCGGCCCCGCCACTACCTCCCTGGTAGTGCTGGGGTTGGGTGATGTCCCAGATCCTCCGGGCCCAGCCCTGCAGATTGCCTCCCACCAGTGCCCAGTCCTCACCCTTGACGCACTCCCAAAGGTCAGCAGACAGCTTGGGCACCGACACCGGAGTCTGCTCCGATGTCTCCTGGGCCCGTCGTTGCCATTCGTTGCGCAGCTGGTCGTGGCGTTCGCTCATGCGCGCTCGACGCTGCTCCCGCTGCGCCGATGCCCCGTTGGAGCCCACGGCCTCGCGGCATGCGGCCACCAATTGAGGCAGGGCCACCGCCATGTCTGCAGGGATGTTCAGGTCGACCTGCGGAATTCGCTGGATGTCGGTAGTCCAACCCCTGACGCGCTGCTCCCAGAGGGATACCTGGATGATACGGGTGGTGTCCGACAGGCGGCTGTACGAGCCGTGAGTGACCGAGTCCCGGGCGCTCAGAGTCCCGAACAGGTCCTTAACGTTCAGGGCCAGCACCAAGTCAGCCTCGGCCAGGAGTTCACCCTCTGCGCCGGTCAGGTCCATCGGATGGTTCGAGGGGAAATTGTAACGGCCCGCCCTGTCCAGCACGGGCAGGGCCAGAATCTCCGACAGTTCAACTAGCGCATTGGTGGCAGTCTCGTTCTGCCCCACATAATCGGCTATCACCACAGGATGCTGCGCATCGACCAGCCACTGGGCAGCGAGCCGCAGCGATTCGGGGTCAATGGCCGGAGGAGTGGCCGTGCGGTACCGCTCTACGTCGGGCATGGTCATGGGCGTCTCGATGCGCTGGGCCTGCAGGTCGGCGTCGTAGCAGATGTACACCGGGCCCTGAGGTTCGGTGGTAGCCACCCGGTACCCGCGAATGAACGACTCGGCCACGCCCTCCAGGGTATGGGGTTGGTCGTCCCACTTCACGTAGTCCCGCACCTGGTTGCCCTGCACCAGGGCGGTATGTATCCAGTCGATGTTGGGGCGGCGAGTCGTCAGGTCCATAGGACCAGTGCCTCCCAGGACCAGCACCGGAGCGATATCACACCACGCGTTGTATATGGCCATGGTGGCATGCTGCAGACCCACCACGTTGTGGACGATAGCGGCCATCGGTTTTCCCGCCACCTTGGCATACCCGTGGGCCAGTGCCACCGAGATCTCCTCGTGGGTGCATTCGATCATCTGGGGCATCTGGGGCATCTGCTGCTGGGCATCGTTGGCATAGTTGACGATGGAGTCATGCAACCACTTGAAGGTGGCCCCCGGATTGCAGGCGGCGTACTCTACGTCGAAGGCCCGCATCAGGTCCACGATGAAATCGGAGCCATAAGCCGCTGGGCTGGGGCCGCTGGACCCGCGGGAGAATGCCGTCATCTGATGAGCCTCCACCGTTTCGGAGTCGGTACCGGGTCTCCTACTTGCCCTGCATCATCTCCCGCACCCGGGTGGGGCTGAGGGGCAGGTCCCGGACCTGCACCCCGTAGGTGTGCAGCGCATGGGACAAGGCATTGCCCAGCACGGCGGCAGTGGCCACGATGCCACCCTCCCCAGCCCCCTTGACCCCCAGGGGATTGGTGGGCGAGGGAGCGAGATCCAGGTCCACGGCCTGTACGTCGGGCATGTCCATGCTGCTGGTGACCGGATAATCGAGGAAGGTGGTTGCCAGGGGCTGACCGTTCTCGTCGTAGGCGAGATGTTCCAGGAGGGTGGCCCCGATCCCCTGGGCAGCAGCTCCCCACACCTGGCCCTTCACCATCAGCGGGTTGATTACGTGGCCCACATCCTCCACAACCACGTAGTCCAGAATGTCGATGAGGCCCGTTTCCGGATCGACGGCAATGTGGGTGGCATGGCTGCCATAGGCATAGGGCAACCTGCTGGCATGGAAATAATCGGTGACGTCCAACCCCATCTCGCCCTGGTTGTAGCGGCTGGTGGGCCCTGCCAGTTCCAGCACCTGTCCCAAGTCCAGCAGGGGACCCTCGGCGGTGGAACCCTTGCGCAGAACCTGCCCGTTGGAGAACTCCAGTTCACTGGGGTCCACGTCCAGGTAGCCAGCGGCGATCCTCAGTACCTTTTCGTTCATCGTCTGGGCGGCCTTGTACAGGGCGTTTCCGCCCATGAAGGTACCCCGGCTGGCGAAGGTGCCCCCGCCGTAGGCCATCAGGTCAGTATCGCCGTGGTAGACGGTGACCCATTCCACGGGAACCCCCATGCCTTGGGCGCATATCTGGGCCATGGCAGTCTCATGGCCTTGCCCCAGGACTGTCAGCCCCAGGTAGACCGCAACCTGGTTCGGGCCAGTCACCAGCACCCGCGCCCCCTCGAACATGGGGCCGGTGCCGGTGTTCTTCACAAAGCAGCCGATGCCGATGCCATGCCACTTGCCGTCGATGAACTGGCCCTGCAGGTGCTTGATGCCTTCGTAGTTGATGCTCTCCAGCACCGTGTCCAAGCCGGCTGGGTAGTTGCCGCTGTCGTAGACGATGGGGTCGTGATCGGGTCGGGTGACCCCCATGTGGTAGGGCATCTGTTCCGGCTGGATCAGGTTCTTGTACCTGACCTCTACCGGATCGAGACCCAGGTCCTGGCACATGATGTCCACCATACGCTCCCGGTAGAAGCAGGACTCGTAGCGGCCCGGGGCGCGGTAGGTCCCCATGCCCGTCTTGTTGGTCAGCAGGCAGAGGGTGCGCCACTTGAAGCTGGGCACGTTGTAGGGCCCCAGCATGATGGACGCGACACCGGAGGTCACCAGTGCCCCGTGAGTGCGCACGTAGGCTCCTATGCTCCCCGATATGGTGGCCCGGAAGCCGGTGATGGTGCCATCGCGCTTGGCCGCGATTTCCAGTTCGCAGGTATGCTCCCGGGACTGATTGGCGGACACGAGGTGCTCTCGCCGGTCCTCGATCCATTTGATGGGTCGCCCCAACTGCTTTGACGCAAATGGAATCAGGAAGTCTTCGGGGTAGAACTCGCCCGTGATGCCAAAGCCGCCACCCACATCGCCCTCGATGAAATGGATACGGTGCTCGGCCATCTGGAGCAGGTCCGCTAGCACTCCCCGGTTGAAATGGGGCACCTTGGTCTCGCCCCAAACTGTCATCTCGTCACGACCCACGTCGTAGGAAGCCACCAAGCCACGGGTCTCCATGGGATTGCCGGTGTGACGGTGGGAGACGAACACCTCCTTGCGGGTGTACTCAGCTTCCGCGAAGGCTGCGTCGGTATCGCCCAAGGACATGGTGTAGTCAGCCGCCACGTTGGTGCCGTGCTGCTCGTGTAACAGCACCTCGCCCTTCAGCGATTCGTCCATCTCCACAACCACCGGCAGCGGTTCGTAGCGGACGTCCAACGCATCGGCCCCGTCTTCCGCGAGGTAGCGGCTCTCTGCCACCACCACGGCCACCGGTTCGCCGACATGCCTCGCCTTGTGGTCGATGGCCAGCGGATACTGGAGGAAGCGTTCCAACCCTTCCATGGGCACAAGCCTTATGGGTATGGGGCGAGGCTCAACAGCGTTGGCAATATCCTGGGCCGTGAAGACCGCCACCACGCCCGGAATCTGCAGGGCGCGGCTGGTATCGATGGAGGTGATACGGGCATGGGCATGGGGGCTACGCAGTATGGCCGCATGCAACAGGTGTTGCTGCTTCACGTCGTCGGTATAGGTGCCCCGGCCGGTGAGGAAGCGGACGTCCTCCTTGCGGGTCAGTGGTGCTCCGATGTATGTCTGGGCCATAGCTCCTCCACGAGGGTCGACTACAGGGATGGCAACTAGCTACGGGTCACACTAAAGGCGGCGGGTTTCCTTGTCAACCAATTCCCAGCTACTTCCAAGCCCTACCGGGAAGGGTACTCCATGGTGATGTGCCCCTCCTGGGTCAGGGTCTCGTATTCCTCGTCGGTATAACCGAGGACGCTCTTGTACACGTACTCGTTGTCCGCCCCCAAGCGCACAGGGCCGCTGCGAATCCGTAGGTCGGTCACCGACATGCGGAAGGGGGCTCCAGGATAAGGATGCGTCCCGCAGTCTTCCTGGTACGCAGGCTGGAAGAAGCCCCGGGCCTCCAGGTGCGGGTCAGCGTATGCTCCGGCTTGGTCCAGCACCGCACCTGCTGGGACGCCAGCTTCCTGCAGCAGGGCCATCGCGGTGGTGGCGTCCTGGGTTTGTGTCCAGAGCGAAACGTTCCGGTCGAACGCATCGTGGTTTCGACGCCGTTCGTTGTGATCGGCGAATTCCGGCCCAGTGGTCCACTGGGGATGTCCCAGTACCCGGCAGAGGGCCTGCCATTGGGCATCGTTGAAGATGGTGATGTTCACCCACTTGTCGTCGCCCGAGCAGGGGTAGCAGCCCTGCAGGGCATAGGGGTGGCGGTTGCCCAGCGTTTCACTGAGGCGGCCATTCATGAAGTAGTCCATGAAATATTCGCCCAGGTATGGCAGGAAATTTTCCGACTGGGA
>JAAXIE010000369.1 GCA_012270525.1 Dehalococcoidia bacterium
AAACACCAGCCGTTGCAGTGGAACATGGGCACAGTCCAGAGATAGACGCTTTCGGCTCGGAGACCCATCTCCAGGGCCTCGCCCAGCGCGTTCAGGTAAGCCCCCCGCCCGGTGTACTGCACGCCCTTGGGCAGCCCTGTAGTCCCGGACGTATAGTTGATGGCGATGGTATCCGTCTCCGAATCGGGCTGCACTCGATGGTTGCCTTCGGGGGCGGAAGCCAGGAACTCCTCGTACTCCAGGCTGGGGATGTCCTCCGCCTTGGGAGCGGTGTCCACTATCTGGACTAGAGTGGCGACGCCGGGGATTTCATCCCGTATCGCTCTAACAACCGGGGCGAACTCCGAGTCGAACACCAAGGCCTTGGCCCCGGAGTGGTTCAGGATGTAGGCCACCTCCCCAGGCGACAGACGAATGTTGATCGTCACGAGCACGGCCCCCATGCGCATGGGGCCGAAATGGCCTTCCAGCATGGCGGGCACGTTGGGGGCGAGATAGGCCACGCGGTCACCCTTCTGTATACCGGCGGCCTGGAGGGCCCCAGCCAGCCTGTCCGCCCGCTGGTGGAACTGACGGTAGGTGTAGGCCTGGTCGTTGTACCGGACGGCCACCTTTTCCGGGTACACCAGGGCACTGCGTTCTAGGAAGTCGTGAGGCGTGAGGAATTGATGGGGCAGGCTGTTGGTCATGCGGTGAATCCCGTCCTTCCCGGTGGAGTCGGCCTGGGGGTCTGCTGTGGGTCGGCTCCGAGTGTATTGGCCTTGCAAGGCCATCGCAAGCAGTGGGAGCTCCCTGGAGAAACAGCCTGCCCGCTGTGCCGTATACTTACGGCACGTGGCCAAGGTGTTTCTCAGGGGACAGACGATGTCGGACATGTATACAAGGGCAAGAGGACCAGTGCTGAGCGGACGGAAGGCCAGGACCTGGATGGGAGTGGTGACACCGGTGCTCATCCTGATGATGGTATTCATGCTGTCCTGCGGGAGTGATGCATCCGTGGCCGATTTCTCCTTCACGCTCTACCAAGGTGAGGATGTGTTGGAAGCCAGCACGGTCAATCTGACCGACCTGCTGGACAAGCCCACCGTTGTGAATTTCTGGGCTGGCCTGTGCCCGCCCTGCCGGCAAGAGATGCCCCATTTCCAAGAGTTTTACGACGAGTTCAAGGGGCGGATCAGTTTCGTAGGGATCGACGTAGGCCAGTTCACCGGACTTGGCAACCAGGGCGATGCCCGTGAGTTGCTGTCCGAGTTGGGAGTGACCTATCCGGCAGGCTTCACGGAGGACTTCACCGCGGTGAAGGAGTACGTGACGGGGATGCCGACGACGGTCTTTATCACGCCTGATGGCGACGTGTTCCGCAGTTGGACGGGGTATCTCACCAAGGACAAACTTACCGAGATTACCGAGGATATGCTGGCGGCGGAAACCTAGGCAGCCGGGGCGAGCAGGTTGTCGACCAGTCTCTCGATGCGGTCGCACTCTGGTACGTACTCCAGCCAGCGTTGCGGAATGGACGAGGCCCCGTAACGCGTGCCCAGTACCGCCCCGGCCACCGCGCCATTGGTGTCGGTGTCGCCACCGCCTTCGATTATGCCTCGCAGGGCCTCTTCGAAACCCAACGTGGTGACGGCAGCCCACAACCCGCACTGGAGGCAGAGCAGGGTGTGTCCGATAAGCCGGTGGTCCTGCGCCAGCCAGGAAGCACCAGAGGGCACTGGAGCACCCTCTGCTATGGACCGGAATATGTCCGCAGGGATCCTGTCCTGCGTGGCGATGGCGAGCATGTCAGGGGCCCCGTCGGAGGAGGCGGCCACCATGAGACCTGCCAGGTCGGGTTCGACTCCGTGCAGCAGTCGCGCGATGAGGGCGTTGAGGAGGATGCACGACCACTGGCATGCGGGGGCGTAGTGGGTCACCACGCATGTGGCAGCACTGTCGCTTGCCAGCAGGTCGGGTCGCCGAAGGCGGGCCAAGGCCACAGGGGCGCACCGCATCACCCCGCCGTTGGGTGCGATGGGGTTCTGCTCGTAGACGATACGGGCTGCGTTCGGAGGTCCATGGCCACTCTGGAGTCCGTCGATCACGGCACTGGTCGTAACCCCTATGCCACGGCCGTTCACCCGTCTCCAGGTAACCAGGCGACGGGCGAACTCGCTGACGTAGTCTCCGCCCTCGACCAACGCCTCGCCCAGTTCGACAGTTTGCGCGAGGTCGTCGTCCATGGGGCGTTGCGCCTCGGCGGGGTCAATGTCGCGGACGCCATCCGGGTAGTCCTGCCTGATACGTTGGTACGAGGAACTCTCCATCTCCAAGCCGAGGAGATTCCCCACGGCCAACCCCAGCATCGTCCCGCGGGCCCGATCGGGCAGTTGGCCTGCGGAAAGCAGTGCGCCCCCAAGCAGTGCTTCCACGTTGGGGGCGCGTCGGACGATATTGGGGTCGTTGGTCATGGCTCATCCACCGGCGCGATGCTGCTACCTGTCACCGGGGATTAGAGGTTGTCCCACCCGTCCTCGGACATGATCTCCGCCCAGCGATGGTAGAAGGCGCGGTGGTTGCTCTCGCTGTTGCGGTGGTGGCTGGCCCAAGCCATGAGGTCTTCGTTGAACCCGTCATGGCCCAAGCCCATCTGGAGGTTCACCGGCAACTTGCGCGACATCGGGCCGCGACAGGTCTGGGTGCACTCCTGCCAGTTGTCCATGTCGTCCTGTTCGAAGGTGCCGGAAGGACTGAACCCGCGAATGGCCGTAAGACGCAACGCATCCTTGACCTCCTGCGGGGCGTCCTTCTCCACGAAGGCCCACGACCAGACTTCGATACGGTCGGCGCCTCTCGGATGCCAGACGCGTATCACGCGGGAGGTGGAGCGATTGATGGACAGGTTGGGGAAGACCGTGCCCACGATGGGCTTGGTGATGTCCATGCGGGGCCCCAGCCTCTCCCGCACCTCTTCGTAGATGTCGCGCTCGTAGCGGGATATGGCATCCACAGGAGGGTCGGTGAGGTCATCCGGGCCGATGGCGATGATGCAGTGCCCCTTGCCGGGGGATATGAGGTTGCCGGTGAAGTCGGGCCTTGCCGTTGCCGAACCGCTGAAGCCGGTCCGCACCGCCGAGAGATGGGTCCAGGGTATGTGGTACACATCGCCACCGAAGTTCTCGGCGGGGAACTTCCAGTTGCAGGGCACCACCCATTTATGCATTCCAGCGAATGCCTCGGCCCCGCCTTCCCGGCGATCGAAAAAGGTGTCCAGGTACCACGTCATTTCGCCGAGATAGCTCCTCAACGGCGGTGCGGAAGCGTCGAAGGTGGCGAACACCAAGCCCTTGTAGCTATCCAACTGGGCTACGGGTTTCAAGCCCCACTTGGAGGTGTCCAGCTCGTCGTAGTACGCCTCTTTGAGGCTGGGCACCGCGATCAGCTTGCCATCGTTGCCGTATGTCCAGCCGTGGTAGGCACAAACGAAGGCTGAGGCGTTGCCCTCATCAGCCCGGCAGACCCGGTTGCCACGGTGCCTGCACACGTTCAGGAAGGCGCGCACCACCCCGTCCTGCCCCCGCGCCACCAGCACCGGGTCCTCGCCCATGTAGGTCGAGAAGAAATCACCGGGGTTGGGTATCTGACTCTCGTGGCACAGGAAGAGCCAGCAGCGAGCGAAGATGCGCTCCAACTCCGCTTGGTAAATCTCCTCGTCGCTGAAGATTGCGCGATTGACGCGGCCGCCATCAGCATCTACCAGTTCGCGGACGTCAGTCATGGTCATGATGATTCTCCCTGCGGGTGGCGGTTGGCTCCGGAGTGTAGCGGTGTATTAGATGGCAGTATAGCACGGGGTAGCGAACTGGCATGTGTCCGAGTTCTGCTCTTGGCGGACGCCTTCCTTCATGGGTCGGGAAGCACTCCCACGTCCCGCAGCATCGCCAACGTCTCCTGCAACCCGGTCAGTTCACCCAAATCAATATCAGGCGGATCGAGGGATTCCAAGGGTGGCAGATCTCCTTCGAGAGGGACTCCTGCCACCAAGGGGTACTCGGTAGTCTGGCTTGCCATGTACCGTTGCACGGGTCCTGAGAGCAGGTATTCGATGAACCGCTGGCCGAGCTCCGCATTTTCGGAGGAGGCCAGTATCCCTGCGCCAGCCACCAGGACCAAGGCTCCTGGATCGCCGTCACCCAGAAAGTGGTTTCGGGCACCGAACGATGGGCCCTCTGAGTCGAGATGGCGTTGCAGGTAGTAGTGGTTCGAGAACCCAACATCCACTTCGCCGCTGGCTACGCCCATGATCATGGCCGTATTGTTCGGGTAGTGAACAGGGTTGTTGGCCTGGATGTCCTGGAGCCATCTGCGGGCGGCGTCATCCCCGCTCTGCATGCGGAATGCGGTGAGGAACGCATGGAAGGAGCCGTCACCGGGTGGCCAGCCTATGCGCCCGTTCCACGCAGGGTCAGCAAAGCCGGTTATGGAGTCCGGCAAGTCTCGACCAGGGTCGATCGCTGAGGTGTTGAAGACGATGGTTCGGGAGCGGCCCGAGGTTCCTACCCAATCGTGATTTCGGGAACGGAACCGCGGGTCGACTCTCTCCAGCAGATCCCGTGGCAGTGGCGAAAGTATACCCACCTTGGAGAGGCCTCCAAGGTAAGACGGGTCATAGAGGAAGACGACGTCGGCCGGCGTTTCGTCCCCTTCTTCCAGAATCCTGGCGGCAGTCTCGACGTTGCTGGCGTACTTGACCTCCACCTCAATGCCTGTTTCTTGGGCGAACCGGTGCACCAACGGCTCTACCAGGGTATCGAACCGGCTCGAATAGACGTTGAGGGTAGGCCCATCACTGGCGCAGGCTGCTGGAAGAGCCAGTGTCAAGGCGAGGACAACGAGGGCAAGAGGCAGGAACTTGAAACGAATCAACATGGGGAAGGGGCCCAATCCACCTGCCGGGAGTATAACACGAGCCGTGGGCCATCTGAAGTGACATTCAATCGTGTGGCCGACCAAGCCGAATCACCGGGCATCGGCACGAGTGACTCTGTCTCTGTGCCAAACCTTGACTTCCTGGATGAAGGTCTTGCGGGGGCATGATGGCTGCCCGGCCAGGATTCGAACCTGGGTCAAGGGATCCAAAGTCCCCTGTGATACCCCTACACCACCGGGCATTTGTCCACTACGGAGCGTGGCTGGAGGGTAGTCCCTGACTCGATTATATCCGATGATGTGCCGTACTGCAGATGTGCCGTGTCACTGGCTACGGGGCGTCCTTCGACACGAGACGCAGCTTCGGTCTAGAATGCTGGACGCGAATGTTGCGTGACTTGAGAAAGGAGAGGCAGGAATGGCTGAATCAAGGGAGAGAGTCTGGCAGCCCGATGATGGCACAGGCTGGGAGGCCTTGGGCACTGCTGGCGCATTCATCAAGATGCTGTGGGAGAACCCGGAGAACGGGGCGTCCATCGCCCTGTTCCGGGTGGACAAGGGAGGGGGAGTCCCGACTACCCATACCCATGCCTCCAACCAGTTCATGTACTGCCTGAAGGGCAAGTACCACTACCCCAACAGCGACATCGTCCTCACGCCGGGCATGTTCTACATGAACCCCAAGGACAATCCCCACGGGCCGACCTATGCTGAGGAGGACTGCCTGCTGGTGGAGATATACGACGGCCCTCACTACTACGAGACCCCAGCCTTTGCCATCCACCAGACTCCATAGATCGCTGAGGGTCTTGGGGCAAGGGGTGCCTCAAATGAGCTAACAGAGGCACATAAAGCCAGAAGGGCGGGACGAATATCAGTCCCGCCCTTCCTGATTGGTGGCGTCGGCCTGACCTGGGGCCTAGGCGTTCAGGGCGTGCTCGGTGTAGTCCTTGACCTTGTCGTACACCTGGATGCGGTGCCGGTACTCTTCCAGAACGTAGATGCGGTCGTCGGAGTCGATGCTCACGGCAATGGGCCGCCGGAAGCCCCACTCCTCGGAGAGGTCGGCGATACGCCGTGCCTTGATCATGTCGGGGTTGGCGGCAATCAGGGTCTTGGCCCACGGCGAGGGCTCGCGGGCGTTACCTGTGAGCGCGGTAATGAACCTGCCATCGTTGGGGTCGTAGATGTTCACCGTGTCCGCGTTCCAGTCGGTGACGTAGATGTCGCCATCCGAGTCCACGGCTATGCCCGATGGCCGGTCGAGTTCTCCGGGGCCTGTGCCCGGTCCGCCGTAGGTTGCCAGGTACCCGCCGTTGGCGGTGAACTTCTGCACGCGACGGTTGCCCCAGTCGGCCACCAGTACGTTGCCGTCGTTGTCGAAGCAGAGACCCCAAGGGGTGTTCAACTGGTCATTGCTGTCGCCGTATTCACCCCACTTGCGGATGAACCGGCCCTGCCTGTCCAGCACTTGCACCCGGTGGTTCTGGGCATCCGCCACCACGAGGTTGTCGTTCTGGTCTACCTTGATGCCGGCGGGGGCTTTCAGTTGGCCGTCGCCGTTGCCCTCGGAGCCGATGTTGCGCAGGAACGCACCGTCCTTGTCGTAGACTGCGATCCGGTGCAAGAAATCATCGGTGACGTAGACGTTCTCATCGCTATCGACGGCGACTCCGGTGGGCCAGATGAACTGGCCATCGCCGTAGCCTTGGGAGCCGATTTCGCGGATGAACTGGTGGTCCACGTGTATTTTGGTTATCCGGGCGAACAGGGCCAGCCCGCCACGGCAGGCGACGTAAGCGATCCCCTCCCCGGTCAGGGCCATGTCCACNNACGAAGTCCAACTGCTCGAAGTTTCCGTCGACGATGGAGGTGGAATCCAAGCCCATCCACTTCTCCAATGCAGTGGCATAGAAGCCACGGAAGTCGTAGTTGGGCCTGAGATCGCCCTGGATCAGCTCGCTGGCTTCCAGCGAAGGATACTCGTTGTAGTAGCCGCCCTTCACGGCATCGCCCAAGGCAAAGGCAACGCCACCGGCCCCATGGTCGGTGCCCGTGCCGTTGTCCCGGACGCGGCGCCCGAACTCGGTGAAGACGATCATCAGCACGTTCTCCGACGCGTTGTGCTCCCGCAGGTCGTCGAAGAAGCTCTCCACGGCCTCGGACACTTCGGTCCACAACTTGGCGTGCACCGGCAGTTCGGTGGCGTGGGTGTCGAAACTGCCGTGCTGGCAGTAGAAGACCTGGGTGCCGACGTTGGCCAGGTGGGTCATGGCGATTCCTTTGAGGGCGCGGGCGATGGGGGTGGCGGCGTACTCGACGTTCGACATGTACTGCTGTGGTGCCACCCTGAGAACGTCGGCACCCTTGAGGGCGTCCAAGCCGGTGCTTCCGAGGTAGTCCATCACCGCGCCACGGCCGATGGCTGGGGAGTACATGCGGGCGAAGCGGTCGAGGGCTTGGGTCCGCTGGTCGGAGGCGATGCCCGTTAGCAGGCCATACGACTCAAGCTCGGAGACCGATGCCACCGGAACACCCGGCAGACTGAGGGCCCGTGGCAGGCCCTGCCCAAAGTTGACGGCCTTCACCACGTTCTCGTGGGTGGGGTCCAGGTCGCGCACAGTACGCCCCAGCCATCCCTCGGTGCCGATCTTGTCGGGCTCGCAGGTATGCCAGATGTCCATGGCCCTGAAGTGTGAGCGAGGCGAGTTCTCGAAGCCGATACCGTGGATGATTGCCAGGTTGCCCTCATCCCAGAAACGCTTCATCGGGCCCATGTTTGGGTGGAACCCCAGGGTGTCATCCAGGGGGATCACCTCTTCCGGCTTGATGCGCACGTTGGGCCGGTTGTCGTAGTAGATGCCGTTGGTATAGGGAACGACGCAATTCAGGTAGTCGTTTGCGCCCGATAGCTGGAGCACTACCAGCACCGGGTCTTTTGTCGTCGATGCCATCTCCTCCTCCTTCATTGGGGCTGCCTTTTTGAATGAAGCCAGTGCCTGCGGCACCATGCCCTTTGGCTACAGGCTCTATGCGAACTGGTACTCTCGCGAGGCCCCGATCAGGGCCATCAGAACGCCCACTCTCTGGGCGGATTTCGCGGTGTCTTCAGGGGTGGCCCAGTTGTATGCCCCTCCCTCGGTGGCTTGGGCCATCAATTCTCCGCGGGACTGGTCGCCGACTTCCACGGACAGCAGTTCCAAACAGGCGTTGAGTATCGCCTCGGGGTCGCTGATGCCCCGGGCCTCGATCCTGCTGACAATCTCGCGGATTCCGGGCAACTCGATGTTCCCCAAGCGGTCAGCGGCGAAGTTGACGCGGCGGACGAGGGCCCCGCTGTCAATCCACTCGTGGCCGGTGTGCCAGCCCTCCACGCTGGGCGGGTTGATCAGTTCCTGCCCTTCGAAGGCGCACTCGTTGGCCAGGTCCTGCAGTCCAGGACGCGGCCCAGCGAAGTCCCCAGCGGTGCGGACGGTGCCCACCACCAACTCGGCAGGACTCTTCACCTTGGAGAAGCGGGCTTCCTTGAAGAAGTCCGAAAGGAACAGGGCTTTCAGGGTGGCCCGGATGTCGTAGTTGGACTCTTGGAATACCCTGCTCAGGTATTCGATGGCCTCCGGGTCCCGTGGAGGCATATCGTTCCAACTGGGGACCTGCACCTCGTCGGCCACGAAGAAGTTGTACATGTGGCGAGTGATGAACCGTGCGCAGGCTGGCTGCTGCACGATGATGTTGATGATGTCATCGCCATCGAACTCGCCGGTATGACCCAGGAAGGTCTTCTCGCCATAGTCGTGGTCCTCAGGGCGGAACTCGAAGTGCCAGAAGAACCGGCCGAAGGGGTTGCGGGGCAGCTTGGCACTGATGGTCCAGCCGGTGAAGGCCCGCGAAGCTTCCTTGATGTCGTCCTCGGAATAGTTGCCCACGCCCAGGGAGAACAGTTCCATCAGTTCGCGGCCCCAGTTCTCGTTGATGGCCCCCTTGTGGTTGTCGTAGTTGTCCAGCCAGTAAATCATTGCTGGATCGCGGGCCAACTGGCTCAGCAGGGTGGCGAAGTTGCCCAGGCCGTACTGCCGGAACATGGCCAACTGCTGTAGCAGTTCCGGGGGATTGTCGATCTTGGAGTTGCCGGTAGCGAAGACATGGTGCCAGAAAAGGACAACCTTCTCCTGGAGTGGCCGCCTGGTCGTCAGCAACCGGTACATCCAGTTGGCCTGCGCCAGAGCCGGGGCCAAGGGGGCTTCGATGCCCGGCATGTAGCGGTACATGAAGTCCTCGTTGTCCGCTGGCTGGGTTTCGGGGTTTACCAGTTCCTCCACCGTGGCCTCATAACCTCTGGCCGCCCGTTCCTCCAGTTCCTCGCGTGAGGCACCGAAGCCGGCACGACGCATCAGGTGGGCCATTAGTGCAACATCATGACTATCAGCCATCACCTTCCTCCCTGTAGTTGTAAGATTCCGTAGCCGATGGGGTCGATCGTCGCTCGTGACACTGCAGAAAACACAGGATAGTTTCAAGTAGGGATACCCAAGTTAAGAGTATCGAAGCAGGCCATAAGTGTCAACCTGAATGTGGTAGTTCCTGGTTAGCTCCGTCGTTGCGAGAGTGCCCGAGTGCATCCGGTCGGGGAGGACCTGCGAGGACTGAGCCCTTGCAACGACATCTCCTACAGAGCGGGACAAAGAATAAGGCTGGGGCGACTTTCGAGGGATCAGTCCCCAGCCTGTGTTCAGACTAGCGAAGAGGCGCGAAAGCGTCAACGAGCTGGTGTCATAAGGGGGCAACTCAATGGTAACCCGGAGACTCAGACGTCTTCAGGTGTTCAGTGAAAATGCCACGCCATGTTTTTTGAGGTGTGAGTGGCCTTGCCCGGAGAGAGGACCACCGCTTATGGGGCGTTCATTAGGGGTGACAATTGGGACGCCAGTTGTTCCGTTGGCGCGATGACGAGAGCCACGTGGTCTGCTGACCGGCGCAGGTGTACCCAGCGTCCGGGGCTGTCCCCGAGGAGGTAGTCATCTTCCTGTACCGTCGTGTTCCAGTCGCTTTCGTCCTCGATGAAGTCCGCATAGCTATCGAAGAACTCCTCGGCGTCGTCCGGCGAGTCCCAGAGGAAGCCCCAGAGCAGCAGCCTTCCGGTGGCAGAATCGCCGTACAGTGCGAAACGGTCTCCACCCCAACCGGAGGCCGCTCTGTCAGCCTGGCGCGAACCCAGACGGGAATCGAGATGGTGCCGGAGAAGGAACTCCCCGGCCACGCTGGAATAGATGGACGACCACCCATCGCCTAGCACGACTTCGACCTCGGGCAGGGCAACCTCGATGGGGATGTCGTCATCCAGGTACTTCTCGGGGTGCAGCACCTGTTCCGTGGAACGTGGTGGGTGTTTGTAGGCGGCGTTGATCCCGGGCCAGTTTCCCCCGCCGAAGTTCGCCATGATCATCCCCAGGCCCGCTTCGTAAGGGAACAGGAGCAACTGCTGCACCACTTCCGGGGCGCTTTCATACACGGGCAAATCGGGGACATCGGGCAGAGGGATGGAGTTCTCGAGCTGGTATTGAAGCTCGGTAAGGGTAGCGTCGCCTTCCGCCAAGGCCGTTATAGCCAAGGCTTGGTCGAAGTTGTCGCTGGCGTCATCCAGCAGCGAATCGATGTCGAAATGCTGCTGTTGCAGGGCATGGGTCAACTCGTGGGCCAGGGTAAGCTCCTCGCTGGGGCCGACCGCGTCTCCTTCCAACCGCACCACCAGCCGGTCGGCTTCCGTGTCGTATGCGCCCAGGGCCCCTTCGGAGAGCAGGTCCAGGTAGAGTTGCAGCAGGTCAACATCCGGGTCAATCAAACCGAGGAAGGTGAATAGCTCATCCAGTTGGCGCAACTCCTCGCGCTCCTCATCCCCCATGAGACCTTCCAGGTATTCCGTCAATTGATGAGGGGAAAGGTACTCGACATCCACCGGCTCGAGGAAAGGTAGGCCACGCAGGGAGGTGACCCCAGCCTTTACCCGGGCTTCCACCGCTCCCCTTGTTTCCTGTGGAACGACTTCGGTGAGCATAGGCGACGGGTCCTGGCTGCCCCCGCCGCAAGAGATGAGGGGCAATGCCAGCAGGAGGGCGAGGAGCCTCCAAAGAAGCTGGGCCCCGATGGCATCGGTCCCCGTCTAGGGCCTTCCGGTGAAGGGCGGGTACTGGTCGGTCATGAGGCCCAGATATATGTTCAGCCGCGTATCCCAGCGCGAGTACCCTTCCACGAAGCGGAACAACCCTCCGGGGTACTGCCCGGACAGCAGTATGGCAAAGAAGCTTATGATCCAGACTATGCCCACGGCAATGTTGTATACGAAAAGAAGGACCGCATGGGGGATCCCTGCATATGCCCAGCCGAGGAAGAACTTCAGCAACAAGTGGGCACGGGACAGGTTTTCGGGGTAATCCACCAGAAGTTGCACGGGGTGGGTCGGATCGTGCTCGGGCGAGAATGGTGGGTACCGATCGGTCATCAGGCGGAGATATGCGTCCAAGCGCAGATTCCATCGCTGGTATCCTACGACTACGTCGAACAGCCATCGCGGGTAGCTGCCGGTGATGAGGATCGCCAGGGCAGCAATGAAATAGGCCACAAAGACGACAATGCTATAGAAGTACAGGATGATCCCGTGGGGGATGCCAGCATAAAGCCAGCCAAGGAGAACCTTGAACAGCAGATGCGCCCGGGACAACCGTTCCGGACGTTCGATGGTGAAGGTTACCGGCCCGCCGATGGCGTCGTCCATGCCAGTACTGCCTCTCCCAGTATCTTACGGGTCTTCCCGTGGAACCGCCGGCTGTCTTGTGCCGAGGGTGGGACTCGAACCCACACCCCTTTGCAGGGAGCGGATTTTAAGTCCGCCGCGTCTGCCATTTCGCCACCCCGGCCCGCGCGACTCCCGCAAAGGATACCAAAAAGCCGGAGCCTGCGACGATGTCGGGCTCCGGCAAATTTCTTGAAATTGGAGGCGACGGGCGGATTCGAACCGCCGAATAGAGGTTTTGCAGACCTCCGCCTTAGTCCACTTGGCTACGTCGCCTTGGTCTTCTGTTGGTGCCGAGGGCGGGATTTGAACCCACACGGGCTTACGCCCACCACCCCCTCAAGATGGCGTGTCTACCAGTTCCACCACCTCGGCCCGTCAAGGACGCCCCCGGCCGATTGCCTGCCCTATACCTGCCCTATACCTGAAGGTGGTGCATCCCAGACCGATGGGCCTTCCTAAGCTAGGATAGCAGATGCGGCATTCTATCGACAGACATTTTGGGTGTCAACAGAGTTTCCCAGCCGTCACGTAGCTCGTCCTGCGCCTTCAGCAAGAGGAAGAACTCCCGGTTGCCAGCATCGCCAAGGATGGGCGACGCGGTGAGCCCCCGCACTCTCAGCCGGTTGTCAACGGCCCATTTGATGACGCGTCCCAGAACGCGGGCATGGGTCCTGGGGTCCTTGATGACGCCACCACGGGGCACCTCCCCCCGCAGGGCTTCGAATTGGGGCTTCACCAGTGCCACGATGGGCGCGCCCGCTGACAGGTGCTCCAGCACGTTGGGAAGCACCTTGGTGATCGAGATGAAGGATACATCGATGGTGGCGATACCGGCCTGCATTCCCAGTGCGAAAGGCCCCAGTGCGGAAGGCCCCAGCGCGAAGGGATAATGGGCATTGACCCCTTCCAGTACCGTCACCCTGGGGTCCCGGCGCAACGATTCGGCCATCTGGCCATGCCCCACGTCGACCGCTTGCACCGAGGAGGCCCCATGCTGCAGCAAGCAGTCGACGAAACCTCCCGTGGATGCCCCAATGTCCAGCGCGACAAGACCGCGTACGTCGAGGGCGAAATGCCCCAGGGCATGGGCCAGCTTGATTCCGCCACGGCTGACGTAGGGCAGCCTTCCCAGTACCACCAGTTCAGCATCGGCATCCAGTGCAGTGCCAGCCTTGAGAGTCAGCCCGGAAGGAAGGCGCACCGAGCCAGCCATGATCATGGCTTGGGCCTTCTCTCGCGTGGGGGCCAGCCCGCGCCGTACCAGCAGCAGGTCTGCGCGAGTTTTCCGGTTCTTGGGCTTCTCACTACGCGACTTCAAATTGACACTCCAACCTGCCCGAATTATAATCTCCAGCCGGGTGGTCCGATGCCGAAACGTACCTATCAACCGAAGAAGCGTCGCCGTCAAAGAGTTCACGGCTTCCGCGCCCGCATGAGCACTCCCGGAGGACGGGCTGTGCTGAGGCGACGCAGGTTCAAGAGCCGGCACCGCCTGACGGTGTAACCGGGCCACTCGCCCATGCAGCGCCATCAACGCCTCACCGGCGAGAAGCGCTTCGCATCGATTCACAAAGAAGGGCGCGCCTGGGCGAACCGCCACTTGGTGCTGAAGGCCTTGCCTAACGGACTCGAAGACAGCCGTTTCGGCTTTTCCACCAGCCGCAGAGTTGGCAATGCAGTAATACGGAACAGGGTGAAGAGGCGGCTTCGAGAGGTTCTACGCGCCAGCCCAGTGAAGACGGGTTGGGACGTGGTGGTGATAGGACGCTCCCCCGCTGGTGCCGCTGGCTTCCATGAGCTCAAGGCGTCGCTGCAGGACCTGCTCCGCCGGGCGAAACTCATCGCTCCGGCATCGTCGGAAGGCCTTGGTGGTGCGACGAGGGCAGGAGGTCCATGTCCCCCGCGGCAAGCCCCGGTCCCGCCAGACCGGAGCAAACGTTGTTGAAGCAAGGGGCCCTGTTGGCACTGACCTGGTACAAGAAGGCCGTCTCGCCCTACCTGCCCAGTGCCTGCCGTTACGAACCCACCTGCTCGCGGTACTCCTTTGAAGCCATCGAGCGCTACGGGGTACTCAAGGGGTCATGGTTTACGGTGAAGCGGTTGTCCCGGTGCCACCCCTTGGGAGGTAGGGGCTATGATCCCGTTCCCTGAACTTGCCCCTGAACATGGGGGCTATGATAGTCCTGCCCATCTGGCGCAATAGTCCATCTGTCTTTTGAAAACAGTCCAGTTGTTGAACCGAAGACCGCAGGCACCTATGGTGCTCATGCTCCCAAAGCCATCGTACTTGGTTGGCCTTGCCATCGCTCTTGCTCTGCTGGCTGTGACGGCTTGCACCGGACAACAGTTCCGGGTCCCCGCCAATGGCTGGACTGCCATGGCGGCCGAGCAGATAGTAACCCCGGACGGTACCGCCACCGCCTCGCGCTTGTACGTGGGAACGCGTGAGGGAGAAGTTCTGGCCCTGGATCCCGTGGCCCTGAACCAAGCATTCGTCGGGGCCAGCAGCTTCGAGCGGGCCCAACTCGAGGGCGTGGGCCTTCTCTGGAGTTTCAAGCCTGAAAACGATCCAGAATTGGGCGGCGTTTTCGGCAGGCCAGCCATTGATGCCCAGCGCGTGTACGTCGCTTTCGCCGCCCAGGACGGGGAGATGGGTATTCTCTATGCCCTGAACAAGGGGCGCGACCGGCAGAACTTCTCCAATCTGGAGCAGGGCGAGTGGCAGGCAGAGGTGGAAGGCAAGATCGTGGGAGGGCCGGTTCTTGTTCCCGACCTGGGTCTCGTGGTCATTGGCACCGATGCGGGCACTCTGTACGGCTACGACATTGCTGGCAGTGGCTCCTCTGCCAAGCTGGAGTTCCAATATCCGCTGCCCGGCGAGACCCTCGGCCCCATCTGGACCACCCCATTGGTGCAGGGTTCCACCGTCTACTTCGGATCGCTGGACCATAACGTCTATGCCGTCAACCTCTCTACGGGTGGCCAGTTGGCGGACTGGACATATGAGACCGGGGGAGGGGTCATTGCCCGCCCACTGCTGGTCGGGAACCAGCTCGTGGTCGGGTCCTTCGATCGTAATCTGCACAGTATCGACACCTCGTCGGGGTCCGGCAGGGTGTTGCTCACCGCCGACAAATGGTTCTGGGGAGGGGCCACTACCGCTGGGTCGAGCACCTTCGTTTCCTCTCTCAATGGACAGGTCTTCGTCCTGGACCGTGATGGCAACAAGCTGAAGGAACTGTTGGTCCAGGGTCCGGTGGTAGCCCAGCCCACCACACTGTCATCGGGCGGCCGTACCTGGGTGGTCGTCGCCAACGAGGACGGGGCATTGCACCTGGTCTCGGACAACGAGGACATAACCGATGTGGTCACGCTGGAAGGGTCCCGTATCAAGGCCCCCTTGGTGGGGGTGGGGAGGGACCTGTTCCTGAGCAAGGAAGACGGCACGGTGTGGTCCCTGAGGCTCACCGGTAACAGGTTGGAGCAACTCTGGTCGCTGGATACGACCGCGTAAGCCAAGGCGATGGGATTCGTAGAAGATATATTCAACTTCTTTATCATCGACCCGATGATCAACGGGCTTGCCCTGCTGTATTTCGTCTTCTTCGACCAGTTCTGGCTGTCGATAGTCATATTCACCATCTTTGTCCGCTTGGCGACGCTGCCCCTCACCCTGAAGCAGACGCGACAGATGCGGGCCATGAGCGCTCTGCAACCACGGATGCGCCAGATACAGGAGCGTTATGCCAACGACAGGGGCCGGGCCTCGCAGGAGACCATGAAGCTCTACCGTGAAGCTGGGGTGAACCCCCTTGGTTGCTTCGGCCCCATGCTCATCCAGTTGCCCATATGGATCGGCCTGTTCCAAGCGTTGCGAGTCACCCTGCCCACCGAACCCGACTCCCTCATTGGCTTGGCCCAACGCTTCTATGCATGGCTGTCTCCTGTGCACGGGACAGTGCCATTGGATAGCAAGTTCCTGTGGCTGGATCTGGCAAACCCCGACCCCACGCCTTTCATCATGCCCATCCTCGTTGCAGCCACCACCTGGGCCCAGCAGAAGATGACCACCATGCCAGCCATGGATGACCGGCAGGCATCCACCAACCGCATGATGCTCTGGATGATGCCCCTGATGCTGGGCTTTTTCACCCTGTCCTTCCCCAGCGGCTTGGCCCTGTACTGGATTACTTCGAACATCATTGGCGTGGGTATCCAGTACTTCCAGACGGGTTGGGGACCCCTTTTCAGCAGGTCGACGCCCTCGCCGGCGCAAGTTGCTCCTCCATCCCAGCCGGAACCCGGAGAGAAAGTGAGTGGTACGAATGGAAGCAGCCGAAGTGGTAATGTCCGCGCGAACCGTGGAAGAGGCCCGCGAACTGGGGCTCAAAGAGCTAGGCGTAGACCTGGAAGAGGCAGAGGTAGAAATACTAAGCCACGGTAAGCCGCCACGCTTTCTGGGCTTGGGGGCTGAGCCTGCCCGCGTAAGGGTGCGGCGCATCGCAGCGGGTTCCAGCATTGCCCCAACCGCCGTGGAAATCGTCAGCCGAATACTCCAGACCGCGGGGACGTCGACGACCGCCACCCTCCGCACGGCCAACGACCCCAACACCGGCGGGCCCCTCATCGACATCACCGGAGAGGACTCCGGTCTGCTCATCGGCCGCAAGGGAGAGACCCTGCGAGCCCTGCAATTCATCGTCAACCTGATGGTGCGCAAGCGCGCGGGCGAGATGAACACCAGGGTGGTCCTGGACATCGAGAAATACCGTGAACGACGTAACGATTCCCTGAGGGCCATGGCGACGCGCGTCGCCGATCGCGTGGTTGCCAGCGGAAGGGGCATCGCACTGGAACCGATGTCGGCTGCGGAGAGGCGCGTGGTGCACATGGCGTTGGCCGATCACCCCAGGGTCACCACCCAGAGCACCGGCTCCGGCGAGGACCGCAAGATAACCGTCCTGCCCAAGGGGAACAACGGTCCGGGCTCGCCTCGCGGGCCCCGGAACCGCGATGATGAAGACTAGACGGGCACCAACCGACGGGCATATTATTCCGGGGTGAAATCGGTGGCCGGTCATGCACAGGCTCGCCAGCATGGGGTATCGACGTTGACCCCCAGCAAGGTCGACGATCACCCCAGGGACGAATGCGGGGTGGTGGCCGTTTACTCACCACAGGGCGAGGCCAGCCACATCGCCTACACCGGACTCTTCTCCCTGCAGCACCGTGGCCAGGAGAGTGCTGGCATCGCCGTCTCCGACGGTGAGGCGGTGCGGGTGCACAGCGATATGGGCTTGGTTAACCAGGTCTTCCGGAACGGCGAGGTCAAGTCCCTGCCGGGCACCATGGCCATAGGGCACACCCGCTATTCCACCACCGGCTCCAGCCTGCAGTGCAACGTGCAACCCTTCCTCGTGGATGGACTGAACGGCCGATTGGCCTTGGGGCATAACGGCAACATCGTCGATCCCCTTGCCCTGCAGCAGAGGATCAACAAACAGTGGGGATGCCAGTTCACTTCCACCACCGACTCGGAAGCCATCGCTTATCTCCTTGCCAACGCCCCTGGGCCGACTTGGGAGGAACGCGCCGCCTACTGCATGCGCACCCTCCAGGGGGCCTACTCCGCCGTGGGTCTCGCTACTGGAGCCGTCATGGCGTTCCGCGACCCCCTGGGCGTCCGCCCGCTGTGCCTCGGCGAACTGGATGGCGGTTGGGTCATGGCTTCCGAGAGCTGCGCCCTGGACCACTTGGGGGCCACTTTCCTGCGCGAACTGGAACCCGGCGAGGTGGTGGTCATCGACCAGAATGGGCTACGTTCCACCATCTGCACGCCCGAAAGGTCGCACCGCGCCCTGTGCATCTTCGAGTACATCTACCTGGCCCGGCCTGACAGCCTGTTGAGCGACAGGCTCGTCTATTCGACCAGGCAGGACCTGGGCGCGCGTCTGGCCCAAGAGCACCCCGTCGACGCCGACGTTGTCATCGGCGTCCCCGATTCGGCCACGGCGGCGGCCGTGGGTTATGCCCAGGCCTCGGGCGTGCCCTATAGCGATGGCCTGATCAAGAACCGCTACGTCGGACGCACCTTCATGGAGCCGGACCAGCGGTCCCGCGATTCGGGAGTGCGCATGAAGTTCAACCCCCTGCCCGAAGTGGTACGGGGCAAGAGAGTCGTGCTGGTGGACGACAGCATAGTGCGCGGCACAACCACCCCGCATCTTGTCGCCTTGGTGCGACGCGCCGGGGCTTCCGAGGTGCATGTGCGCGTCTGCTCCCCGCCCATCCAATGGCCCTGCTATCTTGGCGTCGATATGAGCACCCGTGAGGAACTGATCGCTTCCCACAAGTCGGTGGAAGAGATACGCCAATTCATCGGGGCCGATAGCTTGGGTTACCTGAGCATCAAGGGCCTGCTGGAGGTCGTGGATGGCGTCGAAGGCGGCTACTGCGACGCCTGCTTCACCGGGCATTATCCTGTGCCGGTACAGTTGGAACTGACGGACAAGCTGGTGCTGGAAAATGCCAGGGCCACGGCCCACCGCTAGGCCAGTGGAATGACAACGAGAGAGCCCTTGCCCCAGGATGGTCA
>JAAXIE010000165.1 GCA_012270525.1 Dehalococcoidia bacterium
CTTGTGGAGGGCTGCGTACCCGCCGTTGGCGACGTACTGGAAGATGTCCATGGGGTCGATGGTGCCCGCATTGCGCAGGGCGATGCGCAACTGTCCCTGGACCATGGGGTGGTCGCCCAGGTCCCGACCCACGGCACCGATGCGGCCGTCGAGGTAACCCAAGGCCAGCTCAGGGCGGGACTTCCGGGCGATTACGTGGGAGGCGATGATCTCTTCGGCAAGTTCCGGGGTCACGTGGCCGTAGGCCAGGCGTGTCGTGCCGGGAGCCGTGACATCCATCAATGGTTCGGCATGGCACAACCCCATGCATCCGACCTCGCTGACCTGGGCGGCGATCCCTTCACGTTGCAGACAGGCCTTTATGGAGTCCACCACCTGGCCCGCGCCTGCGGCGAGCCCGCACAGGGCGGTGCCGACCCTGATCCAGGGGGTGCCAGCCCCGGTGAGGGTTTCCCAGCGGTCGCGAGACGCGGCTAGCAGGTCGGCGTACCCATCAACCATGGGTGCCGCCTTGGGGAGCGACTCTGAGGCCTCGCAGAAGCTGTTCGGTGCCAGCGGGGGTGAGCCTGCCCTTCAACCGGTGTCCGATGCTGGCGACTGGAGCCTGAGCGCAGGCCCCCAAGCAGGTGTTGAACCGGAGGCCGAACTCGCCGTCATGGGTGTCGCCCTCGCCATCGAGGCCCAATGCCTGCATGGCGGCCTGGGCGATGCGTGAAGCGCCCATGATGTGGCAGGTGGTGCCCCAGCAGATTTCCACCTGGCAGTGGCTGGGGGGGCTGAAGCGGAAGTTGGGGTAGAAGGACGCGACACCCCAGACGTCGTTGATGGTGGAGCGGGTGACCTCGGCGACGATCTCGACCGCTTCCCTGGGGATGTAGCCCAACTCCTCTTCCACGGCCAAGAGGGAGGATAGAACGGTAATGGTAGCCTGGCTCTGGGAAGCGACGGCTTGGGCAGCCCGCGCCCTGAGCTCGTTAGGGTCTGGGGTCAAGGAGACTCCCTGCAACCTCATCCATTCCGCGAGATAGGGGCCGAGGGCATCCTAGCACAGGGGCGTTCGGGTCTTCAAGGTGACGGCGAGTCTGGGGTTTGGCCAGGGTGGGGAAGAGGCGGGCGGACCCCGTGTACGGGCCCTGCCCCATTGGAGGTAGAGGGGGTTGCCTGCGGCAGGGCCGGAACGTTCGTTCCGAGTCTCGTAGCTGAGCGGTGGCCGGAGCATGCCGTCTTGCGTATCTGAATCGGAACACTTTCGTAGCTGAGAATTCGTTTTTCGTATCTGAAAGTGTTCCGATTGTTCCGATTTGCCTCATTGCAGATAGGGATTTGCACCGGTGTGATCGGAACAGTGTTCCGATGGTTATGGCTGTTTCAGCCAGGGAGTTCTTCCGAAAATGTTCCGAGTGGTATCGAGAGACCCTGAGGACACGGCTCTTCGCGATGGCTGGCGACAGTTGGTCCGTTGCAACGACATCTCCTCTGGCAACTGGGCGATATCTCATCCGGGTTGGGATAGAGAAATGGGCTGAGGAGACCCTGAAGGGTCAGTCCCCAGCCTGTGTTCACGTTAGGGGAGAGAGGCTGGGGTGTCAATGGCGAATTGTCACAGGGGGCGAGTTGTCAGCGAGGGCGGGGGCGCAGGCAGGCATTGGGTGCGGGCGGCAAGGGCGACTGTGTCTTTTGCCAAGGCGCGCTCTGCGGGGCTATGATTCGTTGCGCTCGATGCAGCGCTAAAGGACGAGCGGCGAGGAGGGGGCCTTGGTACTGGACATCGGCACGGCCCATGGTGCCATGACCGGCAGTCGCTACCTGGAAAGCCTGTCGGATGGCCGGGAGGTGTGGCTGGACGGCCGGAGGGTGGAGGATGTGGCGAAGCACCCTGCTTTCACCGGGGTGGCGCACGAACTGGCCCGCATCTATGACCTGCAGAACAGCGAGGAGTACCGCGACCGGATGACCTTCGTCTCCGCGGAGACGGGCAACCGATGCAGCCTGTCGTGGCTTCTTCCTCGCTCCATGGACGACCTGAAGCGGAAGCGGGTTAACAGCGAGTTGTGGAACCAGGAGTGCTGGGGTCAGCTCGGTCGAAGTCCCGATATTCTTGCTCCCTACATCATCACGTTGTACGACGCGCGGGAGTCGCTCAGTGCGATGAAGCACCCGAAATGCGATTTCGGTGAGAACGCGGTGAACTACTACCGGTATTGCTGCGAGAACGACCTCTTCCTCACCCACGCCCTGGGCGACCCGCAAGTGGACCGCAGCGAACAGCCACAGAACGAGCAGCGGCTGGCCTTGGAGGAGGAGCTGGCCCTGCACGTGGTGGAGGAGACGAGCGAAGGCGTCATCGTCTCGGGTGGGAAGCAACTGGCGACAGCGGCCCCCATCAGCAACGAATGCTACGTATCGCTGTCGGCCACCTTCGTGCGCCGGGCCGACCCGCGCATGGTGTTGGCCTTCTCCATCCCCACCAACAGCCCCGGCCTGAAAATTCTGTGCAGGGAGCCAGCTTCGGAGTATCCGAGCGGCTACGGTCATCCCCTGGCGATGCGGTATGACGAGCAGGATGCCATGCTGTTCTTCGACCACGTGCTGGTGCCATGGGACCGGCTGTTCATGCTCTACGATGCTTCCCCGCAACTGCAGCGTATGGGTGTGGGCATCAATTTCATCGGGTGGGCCAACCTGTGCCGGGTGCACCAGAGGATGCGGCTGATCACAGCGGTGGCGACCCTGGTTGCCGAGGCCATTGGGGTCATCGAGTACCGGGAGGTGTCGGCCAAGCTGGGAGAGATGGCCACCTACTGCGAGGTGTGGCGTCATGCCATGGACGGCGTGGAGTACAACTCCTTCATGACGCCCGGAGGGTTGATGTCGCTGGGGGACATGGCTGGGATGAACATCTTCTTCTCCCAGACCTCGGCCCGGATGGTGCAACTGCTGCGAGAGATATGCGGGTCGGGGCTGATCATGCAGCCCAGCGAGAACGACCTGTCCAACGGGGAGTTGCGCCCGTATCTGGAGCGGTACATGAGGGGCAAGGGCGTGGACGTGGACTACAAATCGCGGCTATACAGGCTGGCGAACGACCTAGCCGTATCCACCTTCGGCATGAGGCAGGAGGTCTACGAGTACTGGCATGCTGGCGACCCCAATCGGAATCGCATCAACCTGATGCGGAGCTACCAGCAGAGCGACATCACCGA
>JAAXIE010000205.1 GCA_012270525.1 Dehalococcoidia bacterium
CCTGTACCCTGAGGGCTTCTCCGTCATCCGAAGGAAGGCTCCAGTGCCGCCGGAAGCCTTCCAGCCCCTTCGCGATGACCGGGTGCTCCAGCTCGTAGCCCAGAGCGCTCAGCGCGATGAGGGAGTAGACCCAGGGCGGCTGTATCCCTCCCCACGAGCCGTCGGCTTCCTGGTGTTCCAGGACCCATTGCGCCGAGCGACGTACAGCCATATTGCGCGCTGGCTTGATGGGCAGCGACTCGTAGATGCGCAGCAGGCGGTCAAGCCAGTAGAGGGCTGGGGCCCAACCCAGGGTGCCGGGCGGTTTGGCAAGGGAATAGTCCACCTGGTCCCGGGGGACGGGGAAGAGTTCGTCGATGGAGGCCTCGGCGGGGATTTTCCGGCTGGGCCGCTGGCTGAGGATGATCATCATCGGGACTATCGTAGCTCGTGCCCAACTGGAGAAATCGTAGATATTCACGGGGAACCATTTGGGGAGAAAAATCAGCTCTGGGGGCATAACCGGCGTTCCACGCCAGTCCCATTGGTCGAACAGGCTCAGCCAGATCTTGGTGAATATGCGGGTCGCGGGGACTCCGCCACGGGAGAGGATGAACTCCCGGGCCTTCTTCATCTCCAGCCTGTCGGCGGAAACTCCAGCCAGTTTCAGGGCGAAATAGCACTCCACCGAAGTGCTGACATCGCCCGGGGCCTGATAGTACTGTCCCCAGGAGCCATCCTCGCGCTGGCACCTGAGAATCTGGTTGGTCAGCTTTCGCCATCTCTCGGGGTCGACCTGCTCCAAGAAGTAGGTCATGAGGAGGTATTCGGCTTCCATGGTGGGGTTGGATTCCAACTCTCCCCACCAGTAGCCTTCATCGTACTGCTCCCCCAGCAGATAGGCCTGGGAGCGGGCGATGGCTTCCGCAGCGCCATCGACAGAAACATCAGATGCTTCCCTTGGCATGTCGCGATGGACTGTCATTATTCGCCGCTCAAATAGGGAATGTCTGAGAGGTCGAGGGACCAGAAGCTTTCGATGAAGGACCCAAGCTCACGCTCGGCGGTCCGGGCCTGCTGTGCTAGGGTGAACAACTGGGGGAGACACCACCAGCGCAGGGCGATCCCCGCTGCAACCTGGGCCATCAGCTTGGGCCCGTGACTGTAGACCAGCCCTGGGATGAAGGGAGGCAGGTCCTGGGTGGCTGGATCAAGGACTACCCGGACCGCCAGGTAGGGGATGTTCCGGTCGCCAGCTTCCCGGGCCAGCCAGAAATCCTCCATCGAGCAGGCCAAGGCACCCGTTTCGTGCCACAACCGGACTTTGGCATTAGACCGGCATACGGCAGCATGCACGCTGAGAAGGCCTCCAGCCCTGTAGTTCAGTCCCCTCTCTTCGCATGCAGCGGCTGCCAATTCCAGAAGCCGCGGGTGGCTGTACAGGGTCTCCCCGTCATCCTCGGCATTCAGCCACTCACCCAGCAGGATGTCACCAGCCTCACAGTCAGGGTCAAGGCCCCCGGCGAATCCGGTACACAGGAGCATGCAGGCTGATGAGTCCTCGTCCTGTGCAACCCCCCACGCCAACGCGCCGGACGGCCCATCATGATATTGGTCCATAACGATGGTCGCGGGCCATCGTGGAGTGTTCTGCAACGCCCTCTCAATGAAGCGGACTTCCCGCTTTGTTCCGGTCAACACCTCGATGGACCGTTCCTGTGGAACCGGATCATCTGGGGAGTGGGAATGGGCGAGTGCGTCCCTTGGCGACATATCAGGCTGCCGTGATCCCCGACTTGTGGGCCGCGCCCGATTTGACCAGCGTCACCCAGTCCCTGGGCGACGATATGGCTTGGAAGATGGTCGCCGACTCGAAGCCACAATGCATCATGCAGTTGGCGCAGCGACGGTCCTTCCCCACTCCATACCGTTCCCACAGGTCTTTCTCGTAGAGGTCATCCACGTTATCGGTGTGGCGGTCGGCCAGCGGATAGCAGGGCTCGCGCCAGCCCATGACGGTGTAGGTGGGGTTGGACCAGGCGGTGCACTGGTAGTCGCGCTTGCCCCGCAGGAAGTCCAGGTACAGCGGGTTGTTGTACAGGCGGAAGTCCTTGATGCGGTCCTTATCCAGCACCTGCTGGAACACGGCCCGTGATTCCTGTCGCGTGAGGAACAGTTCCTGGTCGGGGGCATCCTCGAAATCGTAGCCCGGCGAGACCATCGATCCCTCTATACCCATGTCCGACATGGTGCGGAAGAGGGCGTGCAGGTCTTCGACGTCACTGCCCCGGAACAGAGTGGTGTTGCTGCAGACCCGGTAGCCTCCATCAAGAGCAACCTCGATGGCGGACATGGCCTTCTTGAAGACGCCAGCACGGGCCACAGACTCGTCGTGCCTCGCTTCCATGCCGTCCATGTGAACGACCCAGCAGAGGTACTTGGAGGGCGGCACTTTCTTGAGCACCCGCTCCAGCAGCAGACCGTTGGTACAGCAGTAAACGAAATACTTGCGGGCGATGAGTTCGCTGATGATCTGGTCTATCTTGGGATGGATGGTGGGTTCGCCCCCGGCAATGGAGACGATGGGAGCACCGGAAGCCTCGACGGCCGCCACCGCATCTTCGGTGGACATCATCCGGTCCATTACCGGCTTGTACTCGTGAATGCGCCCGCAGCCAATGCAGGAGAGGTTGCACATCTCGAGGGGTTCCAGCATGGTCACCAAGGGAAAACGGGACCGGCCGCGCAGGCGGTTCTTCAGCATGTACGCGGCCAACCGGAAGGAGAGTTCCATGGGCCTCCTGGCTCTAGCCATCTTCTCCCTCTAACTCGAACTTCGCCGGATACCGGTCAGTATCAGTAGTCCCGGCTGGTCAGAAAGTTTACCAGATGCTGGAACTCCGCCCGCGCCCAGGAGGGCAACTCCACGCAATCGAGTTCCTCGACAGCCTGCTGGGCGTTATCCGATACCAGTCGCTGGGCCGCTTCCTGGGCTCCCACCTCCTGCAGGATGTCCAGCACCTGGTCGGCGTCTTCCTGGTCCAGCTCCGGCTTGTCCTGCAGCCCGATCAAGCGTTGCCGGGTGGCGGGCGAAGCGGTGTCGAGGGCATATGCCAGGGGGTAGGACTTCTTCTTGCGGAAGATGTCCGCCCCCACCGCCTTGCCGGTGGTCTCCTGATCGCCCCAGACACCGAGGACATCGTCCCGGACCTGGAAGGCGCGTCCCAAGCGGGCTCCACTGCGGGCGAATGCCTCCACGACGACGGGATCGCCGGAGCCGATGCAAGCTCCTATAGCCATGCTGCATCTTATGAGAGCACCCGTTTTCAGGGCGATCATCCGCAGGTAGTCCTCCACCCCAACGTGCACGCTATCCTCGAAGGAGAGATCCAGGCACTGCCCCTCGATCATCTCCAGATAGCCCTGCATGATGAGCTTGGACACGTTCAGCACCGTTCCGGGGCTCAACCCGCGGGAGGAGAGCCGGTGGGCCGTGGAGTCCGCGAGGGAGAACATAGCGTCGCCAGCTGAGAGGGCTTGGGGCACCCCCCAAACGGACCAGACGGTGGGCTGGTGTCGCCGCTCCTGGTCCCCGTCCTGGATGTCATCGTGTATCAGCGAGAAGTTGTGTACGTACTCCATGGCCGCGGCAGCAGGCAGAGCCGTTTCCCATTGTCCGCTGAGGGCCTCGCAACTGAACAGGCACAGGGTGGGGCGCAGGGCCTTGCCCTGAGACTCGGAGTTGACCACCGGACAGCCGTCGGCATCAACCCATCCCATGTGGTATTTCAGGATGTTGTATAGCTGTGGGGGGTCGTCGTGCATGGCCGCCCGTAGTTCGTCGCCGAGGGACCCCCGGTAACGGTCGAACATTGTCGGCAGTTCCGCTTCAGGTGGAAGGACGCTGGCTCTGGGGGTTGTGCACATAGTAGACTCGTATGCGGCCAGCTTTGAGCGTGCATCGTCTTACGATGCATCGGATGGTAGCAACGGCCATATGGGGTGTCAAGCGGTTGGAGAACGCCCTGTCGCCTAACCAGGCCATCAACGGGAACCCCTCGCGGTGGTGGTGCCGCGGCCTCCATCACGAAGCTTATGCGAAAGTCCCCACACCTTGGCATAGTCGCATTCTGAGAACGGGCTGGAAGGTTGGACAAGCAGGACATACGCGAGGATGTGTGGCAGGCGATGCGGGAAGCGGGGGTGGCCCGCTTCCCCGGAGCGCGAGGACGCATACCGAACTTCACCGGGGCGGAACAGGCAGCGGCGGTTGCTGCTTGCCTCCACCTCTGGTCTGAGGCCCAGGTGCTCAAGTGTAACCCGGACCTCCCCCAGCGACCCGTGAGATGGCGTGCCCTGAAGGAGGGGAAGACGGTCTACATGGCCGTTCCCCGTCTCACGTCCCTGCAATGCTTTGTGGAGCTGGACCCGGAGAGGCTGGGCAAGAACGCCTATGCCGCATCAAGCATCAAGGGGGCATTCCAGTTCGGGCGGCCTGTGACCCTGGACGAGATGCGTCCCATTGATCTGGTGGTCTGCGGTGCTGTGGCGGTGACCGGTAGCGGGGCCCGTCTGGGCAAGGGCGGAGGCTACTCCGATTTGGAGTACGCTCTAGCGCGAGAGGCCGGTCTTCTGGGTGCCTACACCCCCATCATCACCACGGTCCATCCCGTGCAGGTAGTCGGTGAGATCCCGCTAACGCCCCACGACATACCCCTCGATTGCTTCGTCACCCCCACCGAGGCGGTGATCTGCACCGAGCCTCCCCCAAGGCCCCAAGGCATCCGCTGGCACGAATTGGACGAGGAGCAGATCGCCTCCATTCCCGTCTTGCAGAGCCTGCGGAGTTCCGCGGCAGGGAGCTAGTCGCCTGCCGGCTTGCTGTCCGGACTCAGACCTGTCTCAGACCACCCACTCTTCCTGGCGGAAGGCCATATCCCAGAACATGTACTCGTATCGCAGGCTTGTCAGGTACGCTTCCTCCACCCCGGCAGCTTCCGGTGAACCCAGTGGCGTGGCGAGGCTGTTGGCTAGGGAACGAACCCAATCGGCCAGTTTCCTGAATTCGGGGTCCACGTACATCTCGATCCACTTGGCATGGAGAGGTGCATGGGTCGGCATGCCCTGGCGCTGCAGGTGGTCGCCGATCTCCCAGTAGCCCCACTGGCAGGGCAGGAAGGCGGCGACCAGTTCCGGATAGGTGCCGCGGTGGGCCACGTCGAGCAGGAAACGGGTGTAGGCCATTGTAGTCGGGGCCACCGGCGTGGCTTCCAACTCTTCGCTGCTGATCCCGAACTCGGCGCAGTAACTGCGATGCAGGTCCATCTCCACGTTGAGGGTGCCGTCCAGCAGCCGGGCAAACCATCCCATGGTCTCCAGGTCGGGTGCGCGGGCCGCTGCCAGCGCGATCACGCGACTGTAGTCGATCAGGTAGAGATAGTCCTGTCGCACGTAGAACCTGAACTTGTCCACATCCAGTGTGCCATCGCCTATGCCGGTGACGAAGGGGTGCTGCAATATGGCCTGCCTGATGGGCAGGGCCTTTCTCTCCAGGTCGTCCATGAAGCTCATTGGCGACTCCTGCGCCCGGTCTGGGAAGATTCTCGCTGCTGGCCGGAGGTATCGCGAGGAGTATACTAGACGCACTTCGGCGGGAGGGTCAGCCCTCCCGGGCAGAGGCGAGCACAGGGCCGGACATGAGCTTGGGCGCGAAACAACTGGTCCGAGAGCTTGGGAAGATAGTGGGACGCAAGAACGTCCTGCATCACCCGGAAGACCTGCTTGTCTACGAATACGACGGCTCCATCGACAGATCGGTGCCACAGGTCGTGGCGCTGCCAGCGAACACCGCGGAAGTCAGCCAGGTGGTCGCCTTGGGCTACCGCCACGACATCCCCATCGTGGGCCGCGGGTCGGGCACGGGCTTGAGCGGCGGGGCCATCGCGGCCATGGGCGGGATACAGATCGCCCTGGCCCGCATGAACCGCATCCTGGAAGTCGACCGGGATGACAGGCTGGCCACGGTGCAACCTGCGGTCATCAACCTGAATCTGGACAACCGCGTGCGCCAGTACGGGATGCGGTACGCTCCCGACCCTTCCAGCCAGCGGGCATGCAGCATCGGTGGGAACGTGGCCGAGAATGCCGGGGGTCCCCACTGTTTGGCGTACGGCGTCACCACGAACCACGTCCTGGGCTTGGAAGTGGTGCTGGAAGACGGCTCCATCGAACGGTTGGGAGGCAGCACCCGCGAAACGCCAGGCTACGACCTGCGGGGGGTTTTCGTGGGTTCGGAAGGCACCTTCGGCATCGCAACGTCCGCCACCGTGCGGCTGCTTCCCGCCCCTCCAGCGGTGAAGACCTTTCAAGGGGTGTTCCCCGATGTTCCCTCGGCATGCAACGCGGTGTCCGCAATCATCGGGCGGGGCATCGTTCCCGCCGCCATGGAGATGGTGGATGCCCTGACCATCAAAGCCGTGCAGAGCGTGATGGACGCCGGATACCCGGACAGTGCAGGGGCCGTGCTGCTGATCGAGGTGGAAGGGACCGGCGACGAGGTGGCCGAACTGGAAGCCGAGGTACGTCCGGCACTGAGGGACGCCCGCTCCACGGATGTCCGCACCGCCACCGATGCTGCTGACCGGGAACGTCTCTGGTCGGGGCGCAAGGGGGCCTTGGGAGCTCTGGGTAGCCTCGCGCCCAACTACTACCTGGTCGATGGCGTGGTGCCACGCACGCAACTCGCCTCGGTGCTGGAGAGGGTGGAAGAGGTGTCGAGGGAGTACCGCTTCCCCATAGCGAACGTCTTCCATGCTGGCGACGGGAACCTGCATCCCTGCATCCTGTTCGATGAACGGCGTGACGGCGAGTTGGAGCGTGTCACCGAGGCTGGGGGTGAGTTGCTTCGCATCTGCGTCGAGTCCGGCGGGACTCTCAGTGGCGAGCACGGCATCGGCTTGGAGAAGAAGGCCTACATGCCCCTGGTCTTCAACGACGAGGACATGGAGACGATGAAGAGGGTGCGCCATGCCTTCGCTCCCAAAGGAACTTTCAACCCCGGCAAGATATTCCCCGGCGGCCCGGAGCTGACCCACAACGTCCAACCCAATGCCGTAGCCATGGCTGGCCCTGGGGCTTACGTCTAGAGCAGTCATGACCCAAGCAACCTCGCGCCCAATGGACCTCCACAGCGTCGTTGACGCTTCCTCTCTACTGCCCCACAACCGCCTGCACGACTACGCCATCGATGGCGTCACACCCAGGGCGGTGGTCGCTCCCAAGAGCGTGGACGAGCTTTCGGACCTGCTGCGGGTGGCCAGCGAGGGAAGGATGCGAGTAGTCCCTTGGGGCGGTGGGAGCAGGATGGGACTGGGCAGGACACCTTCCGCAGTTGATGTCGTGATTCTCACCACGTCGCTGGGCGGCCTCATCGCACACGAGGCGGCAGACCTCACCGTTTCGGTGCAGGCAGGGATGACGCTTGATGCACTGCAGGCACGGCTTGCCAAGCAGGGACAGTACCTCCCCTTGCAAGGCCCTGTACCCCAGCGAAGCACCATAGGAGGCATTCTCGCCACAGCGACATCCGGTCCCTGGCGTCTGGCCTATGGCGGGCCTCGCGACTGGCTGATAGGCAGTTCGGTGGTCTTGGCCGACGGCACGCAAGCGAAGAGCGGCGGTCAGGTGGTAAAGAACGTGACAGGATACGACCTCAACAAGCTGTACACCGGTTCGCTGGGAACGCTGGGCATGATAGTGGGGGCTACCTTCAAGATATCCCCCCTTCCGGTACACACCGGGACGCTATCGGCCTCCTTCGACTCAGCGCAGGCGGCCCTGGCTGCCTCTCACCAGCTGCTCTCTCTTGCCTACCTGCCCCGTGCGCTTCAACTGGTAACCGGACAACTCGACCAGTGGCTACCCGCAGTAACCCAGGGCCACCCCGAAAGAACGTTCCTTCTGGTGGAGCACGCTGGCGGGCAACAGGCGGTGGCCACCAAGTTGTCCGAAGCCAGGGACCTGCTGGCGCAGGACGGTGCCGTATCGGTGCATGATTTGGGCGAAACGGACCCTTGGCAGCCGCTCACCGACATGGGATGGGTCGACCCGCGTCCGCGAGACTTGCTGCTGCGGGCCGTCATTCAGCCTTCGAGGCTACCTTCCTTCGTTCGCTCCCTCCACGGCGCGGGAGGAGGGACGTTCCGCATGGCCGCCGACCCCGGCTATGGCTTGGTGCGCACCCTATGGCCGGGGGAGGACGGGGATATCCCTGACGAGGAGATGATCGGACTCATCAATGCCTTGCGATCTGAAGCGGTCTCCAT
>JAAXIE010000359.1:0-3251 GCA_012270525.1 Dehalococcoidia bacterium
GACCTACCGGGGTATGATTTTCGCCAGTTTCAACGAGGACGTTCCCAGCTTGGAAGAGCACCTGGGGGCCCTGAAGACCTACATCGACTACTGGTTCGACCACTCGCCCGTGGGCCGGGTCCGGTTGGGCAAGCCCTACCGGGCCTACTTCCCAGCCAACTGGAAGTGCCAGATCGAGAACTCCACCGACGGCTGGCATGCGCGCTATGTGCATGAATCGGCCCTGCAGACCATCGAGGAGTACGGCTCGCGCGGTCGCACGGTGGGCTGGCCCGGATGCACCCGTGGCTTCCCGCAAGGCCATGGCCTGCTGGAAGCGGAACGGAACGACGTGCCGCCGGAAGTGGGCGAGGAGTTTGACCAGCACCTGGAGTTGCTGCGGGAGACCTATGGCAGGGACAAGGCAGACCAGTTGTACATGAGGCGGCATATCGCTCTGTTCCCCAACCTGCACCTGATGGAGTTCAAGTTCCGAGTGATACAACCGGTAGCGGTGGACCGGACCATCATCTACGAGTATCCCGTGGAGCTTGAGGATGTGCCCGACCGGGTGAACAGGGCCATCTTCCGGCGCATCGCGCAGGACATCTCGGTTTCCTCCGGCTCGTTCATATCCGGTGCAGTGAACACCGATGATGCCGAGATCTACGCACGGGTACAGAGCGGGCTGGCTGCCAACAAGCTGGACTGGCTGCATCTGTCCCGTGGGCTGATGCGCGAGGACCGACGACCCGATGGTGAGACGATCGGCGACCGGACGGATGAGGTGCCGCAGCGGGCCGTGTGGCGGGCATGGTCAAGGATCATGGGCAACGGCAGCAGGGGCTGATGATGACGACCCTTGCGCGCAACATGACCCGCGAGGAAGCTGAGGACTTCCTCTACATGGAGGCCCGGCTACTGGACGAAAACAAGCTGGAAGACTGGCTGGCCCTGTTCACCGCCGACGGCATCTACTGGCTCCCCATCGACGAAGATGACGACCCGGAACGTCAAGCCTCGGTGATCTACGACGACTGCCTGCAGCGAGAGAAGCGGGTGCACCAGTTGCGCCAAGGAGCGCGTTATTCCCAGCTACCAGCGTCGCGTACAATTCATTATCTGTCAAACGTCGAGGTGGAGCCGTCTGCTCCCGGAGAGGTGCTGTTGCGTTGCAACGTGCTCATCCTTGAATTGCGTCCGGGCGATCACCAAGCCATCCAGAAGGGGCTTGGCAACCAGAGGGCACTGGCGGGGCGGTGCTTCTACCGCTTGGTGTCCGCAGATGGCGGCTGGCGCATCGCGTTGAAAAAGGTGATGCTGATCGATCGCGACATGCCTCTGTACAACCTCACCTTCGTCCTGTAGGCGGAAAATGGAGCGGGAACCGATGGTCCTGAAGAACGAGTTCGCCACGGTGGAAGTGGCCCGTGATGACACGGCCAACGGGAGCCGCCTGCTCATCAAGGACCTGCAGACGGGGAGACAGGTGTACCTTGACCCGCTGGAACTGGAAGCACTGACACGGGCGCCGCACAGCGTGTTCGCGCGTTGGCTGGACCCCGACCTGCGGACAAGCGCACCGGAGGACGCTTGGGTCGTCCCGCCGCTGCTGTAATCGAGGACTGGTTGGTCAGAGTGCTCCCGACCGAGACCGCGGCCGTTCAGTCCTTCGGCTGTTGGCGGGTGGGTGGTGGCTGGATGCCCAGTTCCAGCAGGGCGGACTTGTCGCCCGTCTCGTGATAGATGCGCCAAGCGGCCATGCGCCTCGCGACAAAGTCACGCTGTTCGTCGGTTACTTCCAGGTGGCCCCAATGGCGCAACAGTCGTCCCTCGGAGTCGCGGTGCTTGTCGGGGGGGTGGGGCTTCCTGTCTTCGCTCATATCTTGCCTTGGAGTTCCTCATCTCTGACCACAATTATACCAGCCGACGGCCAGTCCAACTTTTTGGGTGTGCGAGCTCCAGGGGGGTATCAGCCGGGCTAGTAAATATCGATACTGCGACGCGGTTATCCCGGGCATAATTCCCTAGGCGAGTCTGTTCATCCTCTTTGTAATATAGTGTGTCATTGAAACCCAAGGCGCGGAGCTGTCCCAGGACTCTTTTGACATCGGGCACATCATCGGCATCGTAGGTGTAAACGCATATAAGGCCTTTCTTAGAACTGGTACTGTTTGGATTTGGCCTAGCAGTTGAGCTTTTGGCCTCGATACCTAGTAGACCATCCTCGGTTGCCTTAACAATCTTGGCCCACGCGGTGTCCAACTCTTCGTTCGGCGGGAATAGCAGCCACTTCCCGGTACGGCCGGTTTGCGTGATTCCCAAAGTCGGGGATGTTGCAGAAATCCAGTAGGCATCAGTTGTTTTCGAGGGTGCGAGGCCGGTCATGATTCACCTCAGCGAAAAGGGTTTGTAAGTTAGGATACTATGCAAAGGCATCTCATGGTCTACTGTGGCGAGGCTAGAATAGCACCAGACTATTGACGCGGCTACTATTGGACTAGCTTTAGGTGAGTTGGCCTTGTTGCCCCGGATGGCCTGCGCCACTAGAATCAGCCAACAACGACCAGTAGGATGTCGGCCTGTCTTGAAGGCAGGCTCGATGCTTGAAGGGGGTTTCCTGTGAGACAAGGTTACCGGATCATCGACATCGACACGCACGTCAATCCCTGCCTTGAGGTGCTTCTGGAGCACGCCGACAAGGACATGCGGGACCGCATGGACGACCTGAAGCCGTACATACGGGTAGTCACTCCGAGACCGGGACAGGGAGATGCGGAGGACCGGGAAGAGATATCCATACTGTCTATCGCGCCGGTGCGCTACCAGAGGGTGGCCGGAGCAAAGCCTCCCTCGGCAGCGGACAGCAGCGGGACTCACAACCTGGCCGGACGCACCCACATGGCCAACCGCGCTCCCATCGCCGTGGGGGCGGCCGAGGACAACCCCACGGGCCGGTTGCAGGACATGGATACCGAGGGTCGAGACATAGATTTCATCATCCCCGGCCCTTGGGCCTACGGCGCGCCCCACATGGACCTGGGGTTGGAGAAAGGGCTGTACCGTTCCTACCACCAGTACATGGCCGACTATTGCTCCGCTGACGCCCGTCGCCTGAAGAGCATGGTGCTGGTGCCGGGCCGGGATCCTGAATGGAGCGCGCAGGTGATACGCGACCACATCGGGCAGGACTGGGCGGCCGCTGTGTGGCCTCTACTGCCGGAAGGGATGCCCATCGATGACCCTGACCTGGAGCCCATCTGGCAGGCGTC
>JAAXIE010000359.1:3312-5050 GCA_012270525.1 Dehalococcoidia bacterium
TTCCCGGGATACCGCGACATCTGGGACAACCCGGCCATGGGTCGCTGCGCCGGTCAGACGTGGGGAGGACAGAGGTTCCTCTCCTTCATGCTGATGGGCGGGATGCTGGACCGGTACCCCAACCTGCGGGTGGGTACCATGGAGTGCGGTCACGGCTGGCTGCCCCAGTGGTTGCTGCGCCTGACGCGGCAGATCGACTACGTGCGGGGATCGGTGTCTGCCGACCTCAAGCACAGCCCCATGGACTACGTGGAGGCGGGGCGGGTGTTCTGCAGCGTCGACCTGTTCGAGGGTGCCGAGATGACAAAGGCGGTGGCCGACATTCTGGGAGACCATGTGCTGATGTACGAATCGGACTATCCCCACCCGGAGACCATCTATCCCGACCACACCGACATGGCCATCTCCTGGGAGGGCATCCTCGGCAAGAAGGTGCTGGACAAGATGATGTGGGAGAACGCCGCTCGCTACCTGAGGCTGACGACGAAGCCGTGGTGAGGGGCCCAGTGCCTGCCGGGTTGGTCTGGTGAATCCAGGGATCAAGGGGGATGCTGGGGTTGGTCCGAGGGGGAACGCGGAAACCGGACCATAAAGAGGGCGGGCTAGGCCGCGGCGGAGGTGGCCACTTCCTCGTCCTGTTCGCCGGTGGCACCGCTGACGCCGATGGCTCCGGCAAGCTCGCCGTCCCGGTAGATGGGGACGCCACCGGCGGCAGCCAGGATGTTGAAATGGACCGAGGCTTGAATGCTGCGCAGTATGTCGGGGTTCACCTGCTGGGCTACGAGACTGGTGGCGCGGCGGAAGTTCAGGGCGGTGACCGCCTTGGCCTCGGCGACGTCAGGGGACATGAGGGACGCACCATCCATACGGTCCATCTGGACGAGTTGGCCAAACTCGTCCACCACGGCCAAGGATATCTGTAGACCCATCTCACGGGCTTGGGCAATCCCCTTGTCCGCGTAGCTGCGGGCCTCTGCCAACGTCATGGGCATCTTCACATAACCTCGTATCCAGGTTGGTGTGGCCTGGGATTCTTCGGATTGATCGCTACCTAGTGCTGGGTCTTGTAGGGGATGTCAAGGGCGTAGCAGGTCACGTAGTCCTCCAGGTTCACGTCCTGCCCGTCTTCCTTGGGTATTTCCTTGTCGGGAATGCGTATCGAGAGGCTGCTGGAAAACCCGCCCACTACGTCGCCGTCCTTGTGGATGGGCATCCCGCCTGGACCGGGGAATCCCGGCTGTGGAAGGAACTGCTGGTATGCTGCCCAGCGTTCAGGGACGCGGTGCATCCGCTCGGAGAAGCCACCGGTGGGACCCTTCATTACGGCGGCCAGGTAGGCCTTGGCCCTCGCGGTAGGCACTGCTGCCGCGGGGGCCCCGTCCATGCGGGAGATGGAAAGAATGTTGCCGCCCTCGTCGGTGACCGCCCAACAGGAGTTGTAGCCCACCTCGGTGCCCTTCTCCACGGCACGGTCGATGATGGTGCGGGCTTCATCCAGGGTGAGACGGTCGGCCATGGTGACGCTCCTGTGGTGCAGGGTTGGGCCGCTATGCAGGGCCGTGGCGGATCGATGACGATTGTAACTCGCGGCTGGGTTTCGTTCAAGATTCAGGGCCTGGGGACCGTAGGGGCCCTTGGAGGAGTGGGGCCCGGTCGGGAACTGTCAATCAGGGTTCTTTTGAAGGAACACCTCGAGGTCAAGCTCATCCAGGTATCTCTTGGGGTTGTCAGGGTCCAC
>JAAXIE010000370.1 GCA_012270525.1 Dehalococcoidia bacterium
CCTGTCACCCGTTCCTACGTGCGTGGCACGCTGGCCATGGCCAACGCTGGACCCAACACCAACGGCAGCCAGTTCTTCATCGTGCACAAGGACTATCCGTTGCCCCCGAACTACAACATCTTCGGCCTCCTCAGAGAGGGCCTCGACGTTCTCGATGCCCTTGCCACCGTGGCCGTCGGTGGCCCGCAGAATTCGTCCCCCTTGGAACCCCAGGTAATTCACACCATCGAAATCTCAGAAGAGTAGGCCGGGTTTTCGTCTGCCCCTGCTCACTGAGACGGAGGTCGCAATGGTAGGAATGCGCGACGACACCAGCGTGGAATCGCTGGCCCAGGAACTGCAGGATAAGGCCGCCGATCTGTGGGGCCGTGAGCGGGCCAGCCAGATGGGCCCTGCCATGCGGCAGGCCGCCGAGCACCTGCAGCAGGTGGCCAACAATCTCCCCAAGCGGGAGGAAGAGCCTGCATTCTTCCTGGGCCGGTAGCCGGGGCGTTCACCTAATCGGGTTAGACGATGCAGGCGAAGGACGGCACATGGGTATCTTCAACGTTACCATCGGCATCGGCCATCCTGAAGGCGGGGATCTGGCCCAAGCCTCGGCCACCGTAGACACCGGCTCGATTCATACCATGCTGCCCGCAGACCTCCTGGAAGGGCTGCGGGTCAGGCCAAGCAGGAGTGGCATATTCGAGATTGCCGATGGGAGCGAGGTCGAGTACGGCTACGGGATTGCCCGCATCTCCATATCCGGGGACGAATGGGCTTGCCCGGTAATCTTCGGGCCGGAAGGGCAGTACCTCGTAGGAGCAACCACCCTGGAGATATTCGGATTGATGGTTGATCCAGGAGACCAACAACCGCTCCCGCGTTCTCGCCGTATCTGAGTCCTCGCCCTTCCGTCCGTCTCCCAGCGATTCACCACCCTTCCCACCGAATCGTCCTTTCGAACACATCACCAGAGATACCCAGTCCATATCATGTGACACGCAATCACAAGCAGGAGGTGCCCCATGGCGGAGCCTTACGAGTTGACCCTGCGCGAATCGGCCGAGGAGATCGCCTCCGGCCAACTTTCTCCGGTGGAACTGGCCCAGTCCCTGCTGGCCCGCATCGACTCCAGGGAAAACCTGCAGGCGTGGGTCACCATCGACCGGGAAGAGGTGCTGGGCGCAGCCTCCCAGGCCGCAGACGCCCTAGCCAGAGGACAACAGTCGGGAGCCCTGCACGGCGTGCCCATCGGCCTCAAGGATATCTTCTACACCGCAGGCATGAAGACCACCGCCTGCTCTCCCCTGTACGCCGACTTTGTGCCTGACTACGACGCCACCGTGGTCGCCAAGCTGAAGGAAGCCGGTGCCATCGTGCTGGGGAAAGCGGTGACCACCGAGTTCGCCACTGCCGACCCCTCACCCACCCTCAACCCGTGGCACCATGCTCACACCCCAGGCGGCTCCAGCAGTGGCTCCGCGGTGGCCGTGGCCACCTCCATGTGCGCTGGTGCCCTGGGCTCCCAGACCGGTGGCTCCACCTGCCGCCCCGCTTCCTACAACGGGATCGTGGGTCTCAAGCCCACCTATGGGCGCCTCAGCAAGTATGGCGTCATTCCAGCCGCTTGGTCGCTGGACACTGTGGGCATCCTCGTCCGCGATGTGCAGGACGCCACCCTCATGCTCCAGGTGATGGCCGGTCACGACCCCAACGACCCATCGTCGGCCCACGAACCCGTGCTGGACTACGTCGGTCCCGTGGCGAACTACCCCATGGCTCCCCGCGTCCGCCTTATCCGGCAGCACTTCCTCGAGGTCTGCGACGACGAGACCCGGGTCAACACCCTGGCCGCCTTCGACAAGTTCGCCGACCTCGGAGCCGAGGCCGATGAGGTCGGCCTGCCCACCAGCTTCGGCACCTGCTATGCCGCCCATCGCGTCGTGATGGATGTGGAGTGCGCTACCTTTCACGAGGAGCTCTTCCGCCAGCACCCCGACCAGTATGGCCCCAAGCTGCGCTCCACCATCGAGACCGGTCTGCTGCTGCCCGGCGTGCGCTACCTGCAAGCCCAGCGGATGCGCACCGCCTTCGCCCGGGACATGCGGGCCTTGGTGGCCAACGGCGAAATCCTCGTGACCCCCACCACCCCAACAGCCGCCCCGCGCGACCTGACCACCACCGGCGACCCCCAGTTCCAGAGCCCGTGGACTTCCAGTGGTCTGCCCACCATCACGCTCCCCTCCGGCCTCAGTTCCGATGGGCTCCCCTTCGGCGTCCAGCTGATCGGGGCCCCCTTCCGCGAGGACGAACTCCTCTGCGCCGCCCGCTGGTGCGAAGCAGCCCTGCGCCTCGACCTCAAGCCCCCGGAATAGGGGGATTCAGGCTTGAACCATCTTTAGCACCGCCGACTTGGACAACATGGAGGCACCCAGTGGATACCACGAAGCCCACTACTCGCAACCTGTTCGACTCCCTACGCGTCTATATTATCCCGAACTACCAGAGAGCTTATGTGTGGAACAAAGACGACCAATGGGAACCACTGTGGCTAGACATCCTTAGACTATTGGAGCCCGATCAAGGCGATAATGGAACCCAGGTCTCCGCCCAAGCGAGACCCCACTTCCTTGGTGCTGCTGTATTCAAGGAAATAACGATGCCCGGCCATGATATAAGGAGATTTGTTGTAGTTGATGGGCAGCAGAGAATCACCACCCTGCAGATTCTATTAACTGCCTTGGCGGATGTGCTGCATTCGTATGGGGAAAGCTTGTCGTCGCTAGAATCCTCCGTCCGCAGCCTCACGGTGAATTGGCAGGCAGGGAACCTTTATGAAGAACAACCAGACAAAGTTAAGCCCTTAGCCGGAGATTTTCTCCCATTCGGAGACCTGATGAATGCCTCTAGGTTTGGCATCGCAATACAGCCCATCAGTGCGCGTGTGTTCCAATGTTATCAATACTTCCTCGCTGCTATAGACTCATGGCTACGAGAAGCAACGAACCTATACGAAGACCCAGAGACTCGCGCACGCTCACTATTCACTGTCATTGCAGACTATCTGCAGTTAGTGGCGATATTCTTGGACATAGGGGAGAACGAGTCTGCTATTTTCGAGGCACTGAATTCCCGCGGTGAACCACTCTCAGAGTGGGAAAAGATTAAGAACCACATCCTTTTCAAGGCCGGGCAACTATCGCTGGCTGAGCAAACGTCCTTGTACGAGCAATGCCTATCTCGGTTCGACGAGCCAATATGGCGGGAGGACGTTCAGAGTGGACCGGGAAGGCGTCGGCGATCGGATGTGTTCTTGGATTACTGGCTGGAGTCACAACTTTACAGGCCTGTGGACGCCCGGCGCGTGTTCAGAGAGTGCCGAGCCTTGTTGGAGAATGTTGAAGGGCCGTTAGCTCTCGGTACCTGGTGTCGACGACTACAGCTGGACGGCGAGCATTTTCTACGTTGGCAAAGTGTGAACGACCCGGCCTTTGAGGTAGAAGGAGGGGTGGAAGCAGTGGTGCATAGCCGGAGAAGGACACTCGGTATAGACGCAATGTGGCCTCTGCTGCTTGCATTACAGCGGGCCGAAATGTTACTGGAAGATCGGTTGAGGTGCTTGCGCATCCTGGACAGTTATCTTTGGCGTAGAACTGTAGTTGGTAAACAAAATCGTGGATATCCAGAAGTGACGTTGGAATGCTTGAAGAGTTTGCCGCAGACACCGGGCGGGGAGTCACACTATAGTGATGCTCTCGTGCAACGACTGCTGATGTTTTCGGGGAATCTGGCTTGGCCCGACGATACGGAGGTGGCAAATGCAGTGATACAGCAAAGTATCCCAATCCCTCGTGTTCGTGTTGTGCTCGAGGCATTGGAAAGAGCGATGATGAATGGTAGACGGCCCGGAAATAGGGTGGTGCCTCGTGAGCTTCCTATCGAGCACATCATGCCCCAAACCCGTGACTCTGAGAATTGGCCACCACTGCCAGATGCCGAACACGATTCAGAGGATATACGAGATAAGAAAATCCATCTCTTGGGCAACCTGACCTTAGTCGAACATGGCCTGAATTCGGTGCTTAGCAACCGGCCATGGCACGAGAAACGTCGTATTCTTCACGAACAAGACAATCTATTCCTCAACAAAGAGTTGCTGAACAATGCTCCTCCACATGAGTGGTACGAACGGGATATCGACGACAGGGCGAGACGGCTGGCTGCTTACATCGTCGCAATCTGGCCTCATGGGACGTCTGTGACTGGGCAAATTGAGCGCGTGCAAGTCCCGTGAGCTCAAAGAAAGGAAAAGAAAGGCACGGACCTACGGACGCAGCAGCACCTTCCCGAAATTCCTCCGGTCGGCTAGGTGGCGGTGGGCCTCAGCGGCTTGGCTCAGAGGGAAGACCCGGTCGATCACAGTCCGCAGCTTGCCTTGGCCGAACAGGTCCATGATCCCTTGCAGTTCCTGCATCACGCCTCCGCTCCCCATCTGGGCGGCTAGGGAGAAGCCCTTCAGGGTCAGGAGACGGTTCAGCATCAAGCCCGGATCGACGGTTGCCGGTGTCCTGCTGGTATTACCCACAGTCACCGCACGGCCACCCATCGCCAGGGCCTGGATGCTCTTGGTGAGCACCTCTCCGCCCACCGCCTCCAGCACCACGTCAACCCCAGCCCGTCCGCTGATCGACATGGTCTCATGCAGGAAATCGGCCTCGCTGTAATTGATGCCGTGGTCGGCCCCCAGTTGCCGGGCCCGCTCCAGCTTCTCCTCGGAGCCCGCCGTGGTGATGACGGTGCAGCCGACATGCTTGGCGATCTGTATGCCTGCCATCCCCACGCCACTACCCGCCGATTGTATGAGGGCCGTCTCGCCTTCCTGCAGGTTGGCCACCTTGAGCAGGGCGAACCATGAAGTGAGGAACACGATGGGTATGCTGGCTCCCTCGTCGAACGAGACATTGTCGGGCAGGACCACAGTACCCGCCTCGTTCACAGCTGCCATCTCGGCATAGCCACCGTGGGGCAGCGTGGCCACCACTCGCTGGCCCACCTCTCGACTGCCCACCTCCTGACCCACCTCAATGATGGTGCCAGCCACGTCCCAGCCGACGATCAGGGGCAGGGCAGGGGCTGCACCACCACCATAGCTGCCGTCCCGACGGAACAGGTCGCCCCGGTTCACCGAGGCCGACTCGATCTGCAGAAGCACCTGGCGCGGGCGGATCTGGGGATCGGGGACGTCCTCGTAGCGGAACACGTCCTCGCTGCCCAGTTCGTGGATGACGGCGGCCTTCATCGACTTCCTCCCGTTGACGCCTGCTCTCCTGGACTCGCTCCGCTGGCCAACCGTTCCCTGAGCGCCTTCTTGTCGAACTTGCCCACGGCGGTCTTGGGCATCTCGTCGATGAACACCACGTCGTCGGGGAGCCACCAGCGGGCGAACTTGCCTTCAAGATGGGCCAGGACCTGTTCGCGGTCCAGCGAACCCTTCCGGTCTTCCGTGGGCACCACGCACGCCAACGGCCGCTCCTGCCATTTCTCATGGGGCACGCCGATGACGGCGGCTTCGTACACGCTGGGATGGGCCATGATGGCCGCTTCCAGGTCCACCGACGAAATCCACTCGCCACCGCTCTTCACCATATCCTTGGCCCGGTCCACCACCTGAACGTACCCCTCGGGGTCGATGGTCACCACGTCGCCGGTATGGTACCAACCGTCGACGAAAGTTTCGGCGGAGCGCGGGTCATCCAGGTACTCGCTGGCGATCCACGGGCCTCGCACCAGCAACTCGCCCTGCTGCTCGCCGTCCCAAGGCAGGTCTGCCCCATCCTCGTCCACCAGCCTCACCTCCAGCCCGGCCACGGGGAACCCCTGCTTGACCCGCACCTGCATCCTCGCGTCGTCGTCCCAGGACGACATGTGGCTCTTGTAGTTGCAGATAGTGACCAGAGGCGTGGCCTCGGTCATGCCATAGGCATGGGTCATCGGAATCCCCATCTCGTCGAAGGCCCGGAACATGTATGGGGGAACCGCCGACCCTCCGCTCACCAGCGACCGCACGCTGCTGAAGTCGCAACCCCCTCCCGAGCGCGCCAGATAGTCCAGCACCCCTATCCAGATGGTGGGAACGCCAAGGCTGATGGTGACCCTCTCCTGCTCGATCAGGCGGCACACTGCACCGGCATCTGGACGTGGCCCCGGCAGCACCAGCGTGGCCCCTAGGAAGGCGGAGGTGTAGGGGACGCCCCATGTGTTGGCGTGAAACATCGGTACCACGGGCAGAATCACGTCCCTCTCGCTGAGGGCCAGCGAGTCGGTCATGCACTGGGTGAGCGTATGCAGGTAGAGCCCGCGATGGTCGTAGGTTACCCCCTTGGGGTTCCCCGTGGTGGCCGAGGTATAGCAGAGGCCAGCAGGCGTATCCTCTTCCAACTGAGGGAAATCGAAGCTGTCGGATGCTTCCCGCATCAACTCCTCGTAGTCATGGGCACCGGGCAGGTCCGACGAGGGAGCGTTGCCATCACCCATGATGACGAACTGCTGGACGGTCTCCAGCCGGGGCGCGATGGCCTGGATAGCGGGAAGCAGGTCTTCGTCCACCAGCAACACCCTGTCCTTGGCGTGGTTGATGATGTGCACCAGATCGTTTGGCGCAAGGCGTATGTTGATGGTGTGCACCACCGCACCCATGCAGGGCGCAGCGAAATACGCTTCCAGGTAGCGGTAGGTATTCCACCCGAAAACGCCCACCCGGTCGCCTCTGCTGACGCCCAATCCGGACAGGACGTTCGCCAGCTTGCAGACGCGGGCGTACAGGTCGCGGTAGGTGTAGCGATGAACGCCGTCCGGCAGGCGGGTTACGACTTCCTTCGCCGGGAAGTAGGTGCGCGCCCTGTTCAGGATGGTGGTGATGGTCAACGGGTATTTCATCATGCCCGCACCTCCCGGAACTGGCTACCCATTATCAACGGTTTCGAGACCCAATAGCGAACCCCGGCCAAAATGGCCGGGGTCCACTTCGTAGGCTGGCCTGGAATCTAGTTCTTGCGGGGTGGCATCTCCCAGTAACTCAGCCAGTCCAACTCCGCAGGGGCGGCATCCCAAGAGCCGACCTTTCCGCTGAGAGGCCAGACCGCATTCTCGGCGTACAGCGGCATGCTGAACACCTCGTCGAAGATGAACTTCGCCAACTCGCCCTGGACCGCCCAGCGGGCGTCGGTATCCAGCGTTTCCCGTATCTCCTCGATGAGCCTGTCGATCTCCGGGTGATTGACCCCGAACATGTCGTTGCTGGACGAACTGTAGACGGTGCCGTATACCCTCAGTGGCTCCGGGAAGCTGGGAGCATCATTCAGACCGTAGATGTCGTTGGCCTTCCGGGCTTGGCTTATGGTCCTGTAGGAAGCAGCCTGCACGTTGCGCAGCTCGGTCTTCAGTCCGATCTTTTCCCACATGCCAGCAACCGCGTCCTTCACCAGTAGCAGCGTGCCAGTGCCCGACCTCTTGGCAATGGGCACCTCGAAGCCGTTGGGATAGCCAGCCTCTGCCAGCAACTGCTTGGCCCGGTCCGGATTGTACTCCCACTCCAGGTCCGTCAGGCCCAACTGCTCCATGCGGCCACGGTTGGCCCAGATGCCGATGTACCAAGGCTCGCCTTCGCCGAAGGCGATGTTGTTGATCAGTTCCTGGCGATTGATGGAGATGGTCATCGCCTCGCGTACCTTGCGGGCCTTATCCCAGGCCGCTGAACCGAGGTCGCGGTCACAGGAGACCCATGGACGCCTCTGGCTCTCGCCACTCCCGTCGTCGCAGAAATACTCGTAGCTGGTGCCTTCCTCGTCCACCCTGACCCTTATGTTGCCATCGGCATCGGGGTGATGGTGGGGAGAATCGGGGGTGTAATGGCCACCGCCGAACCACATCATCTGAATGATGGCCCCAGGGAATACCATGAAGCTCTGGCCCTCGACGGGGCTGTCCTTCATGGCTTGAATCGAGTCCGAGTTGAAAATACCCGTGTCCAGGTTCCCAGCTTGGAAATTGGCCAAGCGGGTGGACTCTTCAGGTATGTCGTACCAGTACATCTCGGCGAAATCAGGGACATGGCGCCAGTGGTCCACTACCGCCTTCATGTGCCGGAACTCGTCGGTCTTATGCTCGACCATCTCCCAAGGCGCCGTACCCACGTCCTCCAATAGGGCCACTTCCTGGCCCACAGTCTCGTAATGCCTCTTGCTGTTCATGGAGAAACCGGGGATGGGGGCTTGGCTGTACCAGGTGAGTTCGAAGGTGGGTGCAGGGCGCGTCAACTGCACCGTGTAGTCGTCGATCTTGGTCAGCACGACGAGCTCCCCGGCTCGCTTGTAACGGGATGGCTTTACCGGCGTCATCTCGTCGTTCAGAATCTGGTCTTCGTACCAGAACATGATGTCGTCGGCAGTGAACGGCGCTCCATCGCTCCATTTCATGCCTTTTCTCAAAGAGAACGTGGTCTGGGTGG
>JAAXIE010000262.1 GCA_012270525.1 Dehalococcoidia bacterium
CAGAACGACATCCTGAAGGAGTACATCGCCCGCGGTACCTACGCCTACCCGCCGGGGCCGTCGATGAGGCTAGTGGTGGACGTGTTCAAGTACTGCGCCGAGTCGGTGCCCCACTGGAATACCATCAGCATCAGTGGATACCACATGCGCGAGGCCGGGGCCACGGCGGTGCAGGAGTTGGCTTTCACCATCTCCAACGCCATTGCCTACGTGGGGGCGGCGCGAAAGGCCGGGCTGGACGTGGACCAATTCGCTGGACGGCTCTCGTTCTTCTTCGCCGCCCAGAACAACCTCTTCGAGGAGGTGGCCAAGTTCCGGGCGGCCCGGCGCATGTGGGCGCGAATCATGCGCCACCGGTTCAAGGCCAGCGATCCGCGTTCCTGGATACTGCGGTTCCATACCCAGACGGCGGGTGTAAGTCTTACCGCCCAACAGCCGGACAACAACGTGGTGCGCAGCACGGTGCAGGCCCTGGCGGCGATTCTGGGGGGCACTCAGTCGCTGCACGTAAACTCCCGCGACGAGGCGTTAGCCCTTCCCACGGAGGAATCAGCCCAGCTATCCCTGCGCACGCAGCAGCTTCTCGCTTACGAGAGTGGCGTTGCCGACGTGGTCGACCCCCTCGGTGGCTCCTACTACGTGGAGAGCCTGACCAACGAACTGGAAACCCGAGCACTGGAGTACATAGAGCGCATCGACGATATGGGCGGCGCGGTGACCGCGTTGGAAGCAGGCTACCAGATGCGGGAGATCACCGAGACCGCTTACCGTCACCAGCGTGACGTGGAGACGGGAGAACGCACCATCGTTGGCGTAAACGCATATGTCGATGAGGCACCTCCGCTGGAGGGCCTGCTGAAGGTCGACGAGGAGGCCCAGCGCGTTCAGGTAGAAGGGTTGGCCAGCCTGAGACGGGACCGAGACGGCCTGAAGTCCCGACGGGCTTTGGACAGGTTGGCGGATGTGGCACGCAGCGAGGAAAACACGTTACCGGTCATTCTGGAGTGCGTCGAGGCGTACTGTACCCTGGGCGAGATATGCGAGGTGCTACGCCGGGTGTTCGGTGAGTACCGTGGCGCGCTTGCCATCTAATAGCGAAGAACCATAGCCAGATCTGATGGATGATCTGCATCCGGCCACAATCCAAGGAGATTGCCATGACTGACCTCCTGCTCAACGAAGAGGAGCGGATGCTCCAGACCACGGTGCGCGATTTCGCAGACCGCGAGTTAGCACCCCGTGCCCACGAGTCCGACGAACGAGAGGCCTTTTCCTGGGAAGCATGGAAGGGGATGGCATCCCTGGGACTTACCGGCATAGGGGTAGACCCAGGGCTGGGGGGAAGCGGCGGTGGATACCGCCAGATGGCCATTGCGGAAGAGGAAGTGGCCCGTGGCGACGCTGCAGCCAGCGTCAGCTTGGTGGCCCACATGTCGCTGGCGACCCAGACCATCTACCAGTTTGGCGACGAGGAGCAGAAACTGCGCTTCATCCCTCCGATGGCCAAAGGCGAGGCCATCGGGGCTTGGGCCCTGACCGAGCCTGGGGGAGGATCCGATGCCGCAGCTCTCCAGACCACGGCGGAACTGCGTGGCACCAACTACTACCTGAACGGCTCCAAGTTATTCATCACCAACGGCAACCTCGCGAGGTTCCTGGTGGTCTTCGCCACCCAGGACCGTTCTCTCCGGTCCCGTGGCATCAGTGCTTTCGTCGTTCACGAAGGGGCCCCCGGGTTCCAGGCGAATGAACAACACGGCAAGATGGGCATGCGTGGCTCGCCCACTACGGAACTCGTCTTCCAGGATACTCCGGTGCCACTGAGCGACCGCCTTGGAGAAGAGGGCCGGGGATTCAATCACGCCATGGATATCCTGGACTCCAGTCGTATCGTCATCGCAGCCCAATGCGTGGGCATAGCCCAAGCCGCCTACGAAGCGTCCCTGCGGTACGCCCAGCAGCGCGAGTCCTTTGGCCGCCCGATAGCCCAGCACCAAGCCATCCAATTCATGCTGGCCGACATGGCGACGGAGATATACGCTGCCCGCGTCGCTTCGATGCATGCTGCCACACTGAAGGACAACGGTCTGGCCTACGTGAACGAGGCGTCGATGGCCAAGCTCTACGCCTCGGAGATGGCGGTGAGGGTTACATCCAGTGCGATACAGGTGCATGGCGGTGCTGGCTATTTCAGGGAGTCGCCGGTGGAGAGGCATTTCCGCGATGCGCGGGTCACAACCATCTACGAGGGGACTTCCGAGGTGCAACGTCTCGTGATAGCGAGGCAGATTCTGGGCAGCCACTAGTCTACGGGCCACACTGAAGTCAAAGGACGACCGGGAATGCAGAGTTCGCCAGCTTGCACGGTGGACTATATCGACCATGTCGGTATCGCGGTGCACGACCTGGAACAGGCCATGAGTTTCTTCCACGACACCTTTGGCGCACCCCTGGCGCAGGCGCACGAGTTGGCTGACCAAGGCGTGCGCGCCTGCCTCATAGCGATAGGCCAGACCCGCTTGGAATTGCTGCAGCCCCTGTCCACCGATTCGCCTGTGGGCAAGTTCCTGGAGCGCCGCGGAGAGGGCTTGCATCACCTGGCCCTGCACGTAGAGAACGTGGCTGACAGTATTGAGGGCCTTCGGGGGAAGGGCGTGCAGATGATAGACTTGGAGCCAAGAGAGGGTCTTTCCGGAATCATCGCTTTTCTGCATCCCAGGTCGGCCCATGGCATACTGACTGAGCTGGTCCAGACCGCGCCTCAGCAAGCTCTGCCTGAGCAGAACTCGCCCAAAGGATAGATGGTTGCCCTCCACGGGAACGTAGAATGCAACGCGAAGCGGGAGGTCCTGACCCAAGTGACTGAACCAGCCAGGCCAATTCGAGTGCTGGTGGCCAAGCCGGGGCTCGACGGGCATGACCGGGGAGCGAAGGTGATTGCCCGGGCCCTGCGGGACGCGGGCATGGAAGTCATCTATACCGGTATCCGGCAGACGTCCCAGATGATTGTCGAGGCCGCGATGCAGGAGGACGTGGATGTGGTCGGCCTGAGCGTGCTGTCGGGGGCCCACATGACCCTCTTCCCCCAGATAGTAAAGGGTCTGGAAGAGTTGGGGATGAGCGACGTGCTGATAGTGGCTGGCGGGATCATCCCCGAGGAAGACAGGGAGCCGTTGTTGCGCCAAGGTATCAATGCCCTGTTCGGCCCCGGGGCCTCGACCCAGGAAATCGTGACCTACATCGAGCAGGCGATGGCCGGACGCCGATAGCGTCTGGACGAAAGGCCGGAACTGTGACTTTCGGCCTTGATTCCCCTTGACATTGCACTTGACCCAACTCTTATAATTCTCCGGTTATCTGGCTGACTGGGCATCCGTCTGATGCGTTACAACGTGGCGCAATTGCTTAAAGAAGACATAGGCTCGACTCGTGCCTATCCTGTAGGACAGGACTCCGAATCCCCCAGAGGAGCCAACCTCCTCCGTCTCATGCGCACCGAAAGGGGCATCTGGGCTTCTGCTGTACTGAATACCAGCAGCCCAAGCACGTGCAGCAGGTGCCTCTCCTCCTTCACTCAGTCCCTTGAGCTCTCGATCGAAGAGGAATACTACCCCGTCGCCGATGTGCATACCGGCAAGCCCATCGAAGTGCCGGAAGAAGAGGGTGCCTTCACCATCGACGATGCCAACATCCTGGATCTGACGGAGGCGGTGCGGCAGTACCGCATAGCGGTGGGTCCGATGAAGCCCCTGTGCCACGAGGGCTGCCTGGGGCTGTGCACGGTTTGCGGTGGCAACCTCAACGAGCAGGACTGCGCCTGTCAGGATGACGTCATAGACCCGCGATTGGCCCCGCTCAGGCAGTTGCTGGCGGGTGACGGGTAAGTCGCTGGAAACAAGCCGAGAGAAAACAAGAAGAACCGGGAGTAGATTCACATGGGAGCCCTTCCAACCAAGAAACTGACACGAGGTTACAAGAGACGCCGGGCCGTGGCCTACAAGCTGAAGCCCGTCCATCTGTCGCGATGCCCCCAGTGCAGGGCGGCCAAGTTGCCCCATACCGCCTGCATGAACTGCGGTACCTACAAGGGCAGGCAGATCGGGGGCGCAGACAGGTAGTCGGCGCAACATGATACGGAAGGTACACCACCACAGGGCTATTTGACCCCGAATGTTGGCGAACGAGGAGGTACTTACGGAGAGTCAGGATACGGCAATTACAGCGTATCTGTTTCCAGGCCAGGGAGCCCAGCATGTTGGGATGGGCTTGGAACTTTACAATGCATCACCTGCTGCCAGGAAGCTGTTGGATGAATCCAACGATATCCTGGGAATGTCGCTGACAGACCTGATATTCCAAGGTCCGGCCAAGGAACTGGAGAGGACGGAGTTTTCTCAGCCTGCCATCCTGGCTGTAAGCCTTGCCTGTTTGGAAGCTTGGCGGGAGAGGGCAACTGCTCCGCTACCGGAACCGGCCGCCCTAGCCGGGCACAGCTTGGGCGAGTACACCGCACTGACAGTCTCAGGGGCCTTGGACTGGGGGGATGCACTGAGGCTGGTGCGGGAGCGTGGCCGTCTGATGCAGGAAGCATCGGACATGCGGGCGGGCACCATGGCTGCCATCATCGGTCTCGACGAGAGCATCATGGAAGAGATATGCATGGAGACCGGTGTGGAGATAGCGAACATCAACTCCGACGACCAGTTGGTCATCAGCGGCGACCGCCTGTTCGTGGCCAAGGCGATGGACCTCGCTTCCATGCGGGGGGCTCGGAAGACAATACCCTTGGCGGTGGGCGGGGCATTTCACTCTACTCTCATGTTCCCCGCACAGGAAGGCCTTGCAGAGACGGTCAGGAATCTGGAGTTGCGCGATCCGAGCGTACCCATAATCGCGAATGCCAACTCGGCCCCCCTGACCACGGCCGCTGCCGTCAAGACCGAGTTGATGAACCAGCTTTGCAGTTGCGTGCAATGGAGCCGGTCGATAAAGACGATGGCGAACTCGGGAGTATCCCAGTTCATCGAGTTCGGACCGGGAAAGGTGCTGACGGGTCTGGCAAAACGTATTTCACGAGGGGCGACCGCGGTGAACGTGGCTGACCTCGATTCCATCGAAAAGGCAGCAACGTAGTCTCCAGCGGACCACTGTTGAGCTTAGGAGCCATGCTGGCGGAGAGTCCCGGCCACTTGCGGAGGCGCTCTCGGGCCTTCGCGCTACAGGCACTGTACGAGATTGACCTCTCTTCCCATTCGGTGGATGGTTCGGTAGGGTGGTTACGGGAAGAGGAAGGCCTCCCGGCAGAAGCTTTTCCCTTTGCCTTGCAGCTCATAAACGGTGTCATGGAACACCGGCGTGAGCTCGACGAGCTCATACAAATGCTTGCGCCCACCTGGCCGGTGCGTTATCTATCAAGCATCGACCGCAACATCCTGAGATTGGCCCTGTACGAGGTCAAATTCGAGGCCGATGTGCCACCCAAGGCTGCAATCAACGAGGCGGTGGAGTTGGCCAAGGCTTTCGGTAGCGAGACGACGAGCAAATTTGTGAACGGAGTAATGGGCACGGTAATGGAGCAGGGAGACCCGGACCTCTAGCTTGTGGCTAGGGGCGCCAGTTGCCCAGACGGAACGGAGGCCGGAGATCGCCACAGTATACGAGCGGGTGAAGACCATAGTAGTGGACAAGCTTGGCGTAGATGAAAAAGCCGCAACTCCTGAGGCCTCGTTCGTGGAAGACCTGAGTGCCGACTCCCTGGACCTGGTCGAGCTCATTATGGCCTTCGAGGAGGAGTTCTCCACTTCCGACAGCAAGCTGGAGATATCCGACCAGGACGCAGGACGAATCCTTACCATCCAGGATGCGGTGGACTATCTCCAAGAACACGGCATACAGGACGGCTGACAGCGGCGTTAGCTCTTCCGTCTGACTATTCCTCAATGTTCGTTGGGACGAACAGAATATGGTAGCGAAGAGGCCTAGGGCTGAGGGGAGGTTTGCGACGGATGAACAGCTTGGAGGAGATAGAAGAAAGGGTCCGCTCCTGTACTGATTGCCCTCTCAGCGAGACCAGGACTCATGCAGTTCCCGGAGAGGGCTCCAAGGCTGCCCGCATAATCTTCATCGGAGAGGCACCCGGGTACCAGGAAGACAGACAGGGGCGTCCCTTTGTCGGTCCTGCTGGGAAGTTCCTCGACGAGCTCCTGGGCTCAATCGGGCTCAACCGTGAAGATGTCTTCATCGCCAATATGATCAAGTGCCGCCCCCCCAACAACCGTGACCCCCTGCCCAATGAGGTCACAGCATGTACCAAGTATCTTGACCGCCAGATAGAGTTGCTGGAGCCGGAGCTCGTCGTCACCCTGGGTCGCTACGCCATGGGCAAGTACTTCCCAAAGGACAGCATCAGCCGGGTCCGGGGAAGGGTCCGCACCAAGGATGGGCAACGAGTCCTCCCGCTATTGCATCCGGCAGCGGCCCTGCATCAAGCCAGCCTCCGCAATAGCATAGAGCAGGACTTCCAGGTCATCCCGCAGGCCCTCAGGGAGGCCAGGGAACAGCCGCTTCCAGTCAGCAGTCCTCCACCAGACGGCATAGCCGCCGCTGCTACTCCACCCGACCGCCAATTGAGCATGTTCTAGCGTGCCTGCCTCCCTCAGGGTCGTCCCCCTCGGCGGTCTGGGGGAGATTGGCAAGAACATGATGGCCTTGGAGTATGGCGACGACATCGTCGTCATAGACTCTGGCATCCTCTTCCCGGAGGAGGACATGCCTGGGGTTGATCTGGTCATCCCCGACATTACCTACCTCCTGGAGAACGCCCACCGCGTCCGCGCCATACTCATCACCCATGGGCATGAAGACCACACTGGAGCCCTGCCGTACGTCCTCCCGCGCCTCAAGGTCCCAGTCTACGCCCCCCGCTTGGCCCATGGCCTGATACGGGTCAAGCTGCGCCAACGCCACCGCTTGAACAACACGCAACTGGAGATAGCCGAACCGGGTTGCCCCATACCCTTGGGAAACTTCGAGGCCGAGTTCTTCCGGGTATGCCACAGCATCCCCGACTCCATGGGCATCGTCCTCAGGACGCCTCTGGGAACCGTGCTCCATACTGGTGACTTCAAGATAGACCATACTCCTGTCGATGGCAGGCCGACCAGCTTGCGGGACATCGCTGCCCACTGCGAGGACGGCATCCTGTTGCTGTTGTCCGATTCCACCTACGCTGAACTCCCGGGGTACACGCCTTCCGAGCAGGTCGTGGGAGAAGTCCTGCAACGGGTGATAGCAGATGCTCCAGGCAGGGTGCTGGTGGCAACCTTCGCTTCCCTCATCTCCCGCATCCAGCAGGTATTCCACGCCGCGGTTGAGAGCGAACGGCAGGTGGCCATCGTGGGGCGTAGCATGGTGGACAACGTCAACATGAGCATGCATATGGGCTACCTGTCGGCACCCGATGATCTGCTGGTTTCCGTGGACGAGGCCCAAACGCTGGATGCCGACCGCGTGGTGCTGCTCACCACCGGCAGCCAGGGCGAGCCCACTTCGGCATTGGCCCGCATCGCGAATCAGGACCACCCAGACGTACGGATCCTTCCCGGGGACACTGTCGTAATGTCTGCCACACCCATACCGGGCAACGAACTGTCGATCAGCCGCATCATCGACAACCTCTTCCGGCAAGGAGCCAGGGTGCTCTATGACCGGGTGGCCTTGGTTCACGTGCACGGGCATGCCAGCGCAGAGGAACTCAAGCTTATTCTCAACCTCACCTCGCCCACATATTTCGTACCCGTCCATGGCGAGTACCGTCACCTGAAGGCCCATGCATCTCTGGCCCATGAGGTCGACATCCCCCATGAGAATATCTTCGTTCTGGAGGATGGGGACGTCCTGGAAATCGACGATGAGGGCGCCCGGGTGGCAGGCCACGTGCCCGCGGGCCATGTTTTCGTGGAAGGCAACACTCTATGGAACGCCAACAGCCCCGTCCTGCAAGAGAGATGGCGTCTATCGCGCGAGGGAGTGATGGTTGTCACCATGCGGGTGGACGACTATACGGGGCTTTTGGCAGGCACTCCGGAAATCGCCTTCCGAGGTGTGGTCGAGCCCACAGACGTTGAACACCTGGCTGACAAAGTGGGCCAAGCCGCCGACGAGTTGCTGGAGAAGGAATCGATGGAGCCCGAGTCTTGGGCCCACACCAAGGCAAAGTTAGACCAACTCGTTGGCGATCTGGTTTACAAAGAGACAGGAAAACGCCCTATGATTGTAGTGATGGCTTCCGAAGTTCCCTAGGGCCCCAAGGGATACCATCCTTGCAGTCCGATAGCTTGAACGCATGAGAAGACGCCTTTTCTCTCCGCCCGCGGTGCTCATCCTGGCCATGCTAGGCCTTGGGCTCATGTTTCTGTTCTGGGAAGCATCTGCCCAGTGGGCTTGGGCGCGGCTTGGATTTGCTTGGATACCGGCCGTCCTCTGGCCGCTGAGCTTCCTTGTGGTGATGCGTTACCGCACCATCTGGATCGGGGTGTACTGGCGCGATTGGGTGGGAGCCGCCTTTTTCAGCTTGGGTGCCATCGGGCTGCTGTCCCTCTTTACCATCGACCGCTGGTGGTTGGAGGACGCCACGTTGGGAGGCCATTGGGGTACCTTCCTTGGAGGTGAGCCCCTTTCGCAGAAATCACTGGGCATCCTGAAGGTGGTGGTGCTGTTCGCTGTGGTGCCTCCCATCGTCTCACCGCGTCTGGCAGGAGGCGTCTACAAGCAAGCAGCCAAGAGGTGCTACCTCGCCCTGAGAGCGGGGCTCCTCTGGATGGTGAACAGCGGCGTACCCACCGCAGTAAGGGTTGTGCGCAGCTTGCCGAGGCCCCACAGGGTGTGGCTCCGGCTGAAAGTCGCACGACGCAACCTGACAAGACGCATGCGGGGCGAACAGCCGTTGGAAGAACCGGCAGCACCGGTCGTACCGCCACTGGCAGTGGACGCCGAGGAAACGGAAACCGGAGACATCGAGGCCAATAAGGTGTCGGCACCTGCCCGTGCCAACGGAAAGAGGCCCGTGGCCAAGATATTCGGCTGGCACTTGCCCACGCTGGAACTGCTGGCCAAACCGGAACCGGTGATCCAGCAAGCACCACCGCAAGACCTGTCGGACCATATCGTCGCTACCCTCAGCGAACACGGCATCGACGTGAGCATCAAGAACGTCAAAGTCGGGCCGCGGGTAATCCAGTTCGGGTTGGAACCCGGATGGGTATCCAAGGGCCGTGACAGCAAGGCTAGGGGCCAAGGGGGGCTCCCCACTTCCGACTCGGTACGAGTGAAGGTGCAAAGCATCCTGGCACGGGAAAAGGACTTGGCCCTGGCCATGAGAACGCCCCACATTCGTATAGAGGCACCGATACCGGGCGAAGCTGCCGTCGGAATCGAGCTTCCCAACCCTACTCCCAGCAAGGTGCCCATTCGGGCGGTGCTGGAGAGTTCCAAGTTCCGCAAGCTTGCGGAGAAGGGTGGGCTTCCCATAGCCCTCGGAGAGGATACGGCCGGGGAGCCGGTCGCCGTCGACCTCAAGAGCCTCCCCCACCTGCTGATAGCAGGTGCCACGGGGTCCGGCAAGAGTGTGTGCATAAACACGGTGATCACCTCCATGCTGCTGACCAATTCGCCGGAACGTCTCCGTCTTCTCATGGTTGACCCCAAGCGGGTCGAACTGACCCCGTTCAACGGCATCCCCCACTTGGTGGCACCGGTGATCACCGACGCCAACGAGGTGTTGGGTGCATTGAAGGCGATGGTTGCCGAGATGTTCCGGCGCTACCAACTCATGGAGGAATTGGGCGTCCGCAACATCGAGGGATACAACCGCAAGGCCCAGGAAAAGATGCCCTTCTTGGTGCTGGTGATCGACGAACTGGCCGACATGATGATGGTCGCAGCCTACGAATCGGAGCAGGCGGCCGTACGGCTGGCCCAGTTGGGTCGGGCCACGGGCGTGCATCTGGTGCTGGCCACCCAGCGGCCGTCGGTAAACGTGGTAACCGGTCTGATCAAGGCCAACATTCCCGCCCGCGCGGCCTTTGCCGTGGCTTCCCAGGTGGATTCCCGTGTTGTCCTGGACGGCGTCGGGGCCGAGCGTCTGTTGGGCAAGGGGGATATGCTTTTCCTGTCGCAGGAAGCCCCCAAACCTCGGCGGGTGCAGGGTACGCTGGTCGACGACGAGGAGATTGAAGCCTTGGTGGACTTCTGGAAGGAGCAGACCGGGCCGCCACTACCTTCCATTATGCCCACTCATTGGGACGGGGATATCGACACCGACCCGTCGGCCGCCAATGACAGCGATTACGACGATGATGACGAAGATGAGCTTCTCGACCGGGCACGCGAGTTGTCACTGGGACTACCCCGCCTCTCACCGTCGGTGCTGCAACGCAGGCTTTCCATCGGGTACTCCAAGGCCGTGGAACTGATTCAAGCCTTGGAAAAGGAAGGACGCATGGCAGCGCGTGTGGGATAGAATGCACCGACCCGTCCAAGCGGAGCTTTCAATTCGTGGAACGGTCTGTTATATGGGACGGGTCCTGTAGTACCATGTAAGGGCACTTCTCTTCTTCCAGAGCAGAGACCTACTTGAGGAATCTTTCGGAGCTTCTCGTCTCTTTCCTCAGGCGAAGTTCCAGCCTGAACCACGTCTACTTGTCTTCTGCCCGCGACCATTGCTTGGTATGCGGGGAGACCGTGAGCGAATCCGAGCCTTACGTGTTGTACCGCGTCTGCCCCACCTGCCGCTTCCACTACAGCTTGACGGCGCGGGAGCGCATCGAGTTACTCATGGACAGGAGCACCTTCCGCGAGACCAACCGCTCTATTTCGTCCCTTGATCCCCTGACCTTCTCCGGCCGGAGCAGGGGCCGGGGGAAAGCAAGGGGCAAGGAGAGGGGGAAGGACGAAGACACCGCGAGCCCAAGCGGGCGGGTTCCCAGCGACCAACGGCGCACCGGTCTCACCGAGGCTGTGGTCACCGGGCACGGTACCATCGGCGGCTCCAAGACCACCATCGTGGTTCTCGATTTCGGGTTCATGGGCGGGACCATGGGAAGCGTGGTCGGGGAGAAGGTGACCCTGGCTTTCGAGGCAGCCGCCAAGAGCGGGCGACCCCTTGTCGCCATCGTCACGGGCGGTGGCATCCGCATACAGGAAGGGGTGCTCTCGCTATTGCAGATGGCCAAGACGGCAACGGCGGTGCGGCATCTGCGCCAGAAAGGCCTGCCGTTGATCGTGGTATTGGCCAACCCGGCTACGGGGCAGGCATACGCCAGCTTTGCCAACCTCGCTGACATCATGCTGGCCGAACCTGGGTCCCTCATCGGCTTGGCTCCAATGCGCACCCTCAGGGAAGCCACCAAGAAATCGCTGCCCCTCGACGCTCATACCGCTGAGGCCCACCTCAACCACGGCCTGTTGGACGACGTGGTGGACCGGGAAGACCTGAAAGAGCGCATTGCCAATCTTCTCCAGCTGCTTGGGCCACAACGTTCCGGGAGGGACACCAACGGGAAGAATGACAGGGACGATACAGTATTGGCCCTCGACGGCGAGGTTGGCGACGTTGAACTCGCCGATGCAGAGCGTGCCGTTCGACGCATCGACCGCCCTACGGCCCGCGACTACATCCGCTCAGTCATCGACCACTTCATCGAGCTCAAGGGCGACCGGGTGAGCGGCGACGATCGCACTGTGGTTGGAGGCGTAGGCTACCTGAGGGGCAACAAGGTGGTGGTGCTGGGCCAGCAGCGGGAGATACAACTGGACCACGAGATACATCACATGTACCCCAAGGGCTTCAGGAAGGCGCAGCGCCTCATAAATCTGGCCTCGACCTTCCACCTTCCGGTGGTGAGCTTTGTCGATACGCAGGGGGCCCATCCCGGACTCGAATCGGAGGAGCAGGGAATCGGCAACGCCGTGGCTACCACCATGTCCATGATGGCTGAGGCTCCGACCCCGGTAGTGTCCGTCATCGTGGGAGAGGGCGGGGGCGAGGGTGCATTGGCCTTGGGCCTAGCGGACTCGATGCTGATGCAGCAGTATGCCGTGCTCTCACCTGCACCTCTTCATACAAGCACCAGCAGACTGCACCGCGACCCAGCCCGTTCCCGGGAGGCGGCCCATACACTGACCTTGACGGCCAGCGAATGCAGCGAGTTGGGGCTGGTGGACCTGGTGGTGGCGGAGCCTGAGGGAGGGGCTCACGAGGACCTTCTGACCGCAGCCCACTACCTTCAACTGGCAGTGGCCAAGGAACTAGAGAAACTCGGAAAGCTGTCCACCAAGAAGCTGATTGACCGCCGGCACAAGAAGTTCCGCCGGATGGGCGAACTCACTCCCTATGCCAGGGAAGCCCTCGGGCGGGAGGTGGAGCAGCTGGAGCACATGGTGGCCAGGGAACACGCTGGAAGGGCAGGTAGACAGGGTTCTCGCAGGGTCACCGAGGAGGAGCAAGCCGCCGACTAGCGTCACCGCTGCCGAGACGGGAACACCTGGTCCAGACCAACACTGAACCCCGCCACCGCGTTAGACGCCAAAGTGTCACCCCTGCCATAGGTGCCTGCTTCAGACAGTTCATCCCCGGTGCGGGTCATCACCCACACCCTCTCCCCTTCGGGGTCCAACAACCAGTATTCCTGGATGCCGTGCTGGGCGTAGATGTCGAGCTTGACTCTCCAGTCCCGGCTGGCCGTGGACGGGGACAGGACTTCCACCACCAAGTCGGGTGCTCCTCGAATGTTCTGGGGAGTGATGATGCGCTCCCTTCCGGCAGACACGAACAGCAGATCGGGCTGCAATACGTTGAAGTCCGAGAGGACGACATCGTAAGGAGCGACGAACACTTGGCCCAAGCCCCTTTCCCTAACGAAGGTGTTCAACAGCGATAATAAGTTGACGACAGTGGTCTGGTGGGCTGTGTTCGGCGACGGCGGCATAACCAACTCTCCATCCAGTAGCTCCCAGCGCTCGTCGTCCGAGGTCTTGCAATAGTCTTCGTAGGTGAGCTTCGTCTTGGGTTTTGCCTCGGCCATCGTCGTTCTCCTGGAGATAACTACGCCTTGGAGTACGTTCTCCGCAGTAGCAACGGCTTCTCGGTGCGACCGCCATGGGCGGACCCGACGCTAGGACGCAGGCAAGCCGGGCACAGGGCTAGCAGGCGTCGCTGGCCAGCGATTGCTTCAACTGCTCGGTGATGTGCTGGAACTCGCTCATCACTTCCCTGGAGTTGAGAACCGTGGGCTGGGAGGTATCACGGTAGTCGGGGCGCAGCGATATGGCTCCCAGGAAGGGGCTGTCCAATTCTGCTGAGAGAGCCGTGCCAGCCCCCTCGCCGAACATCTCGCCGGTGTAGTTCTCCACGATACCCAGCACCTTGAGCTTGAGCTTGCGGATCATGTGGATGCAGCGACGCCCGTCAAGTTGGGCCAACTCCTGGGGGGTCACCACTACGACAAAACCGTCCATGGGGATGGTCTGCATCACGGTGAGGGGTGCATCGGAAGTGCCTGGAGGCAGATCGATAACGAGGTACTCGGCATCGCCCCAATCGGTCATCTGCAAGAACTGGTTGATGGCATTGTGGATCATGGGGCCGCGCCAGATGATGGCTTCGTTCTCGTTCTCCTGGAAGAAACCCATGGAAATGCACTTGACGCCGAAGCGCTCCGCGGGTATCAACTGACCGTCCACCTGCTCCGGCTTGTCGGTCACGCCCAACACCTTCACGACGTTGGGGCAGTCGATGTCGACGTCCAGCAGGCCCACCTTGTGCCCCTGGGCGGCTAGGGTGGTAGCCAGGTTGACGGCAACGGTGGTCTTGCCCACTCCGCCCTTGCCGCTGTAAACGCCAATCTTGGCCTTGATGTTGCCCATGTTGCGAGTTATGGCCCGCTTCTGCTCCCAGCTACGCTTGATGGCTTCCAGCCGGGCCTTTTCCTGGGGAGTCGTCATGCTAATCGATTCCCAACAGCTTCTTGCCGTCTTCTGAGATGTATTCGGGGTTCCAAGGGGGGTCGAACACCATCTCGACTTCCACGTCTTCCACCCCATCCAGTTCCGAGATGGCCCATTCAGCCTGCTGCGCAATCATGGGGCCCATGCCACAGCCGGGGAACGTAAGGGTCATGTCCACCTTGACGTTGCCTTCATCCACCTCGATGGCATATATGAGGCCCAGGTCCACCACATTGATAGGGATTTCAGGGTCATACACGTTCTTCAAGACCTCTCGAACACCGTCAACGGTAACAGACATATCGCCCCCCAGGAGGTGGTGGTTACTTCGGATTCTACAGAAAGTCGACGGATGAGGTCAACTTTTTCGCCAACGGCCCTTAGACCTTGAGGCGGGCTGATAATCGCCATTGGAACCGTTGCGAGAGCGCGTCTTCTGGGGCGGGGAAGGCACTTCAGCCACCTCCCTGTCACCTTGCCTGTCACCAACCCGGGCACGAGGCTTCTGGCGTGGGGCCTCCTCTGACATGCCCTCTGGGCCGGCGTAGTCGATAGCCATCACCCGCCTTAGCTCGTACACCTCGTCGCGCAGAAGGGCGGCCTTTTCGAACTCCAGGTTCCGGGCGTAGAACTTCATCTGCGCTTCCAGGTCCTTGATCACACGGAACATATCCTCGCGGGACATCTGCTTGCGCTCGGTGCGATACACGCCCCGCTCTTCCGCCACGGCCTTGACGCGCTCGGTAATGTCCCTCACCGCCTTGGTGATGCTCTGGGGAACGATGTCGTTGGCCTCGTTGTAGTTGTGCTGGAGCGTGCGACGGCGCTGGGTCTCGTCAATCGCTCGCTTCATCGAGGCGGTGACGTTGTCGGCATACATCACGACGTGCCCGGACGCATGGCGTGCCGCCCGGCCGATGGTCTGGATGAGGGAGCTGTCGGAGCGCAGATAGCCCTCCTTGTCTGCATCCAGAATGGCAACCAGACTCACTTCAGGGAGGTCCAGGCCTTCCCGAAGCAGATTGATTCCAACTACGACGTCGTATACGCCAAGGCGCAGGTCTCGCAATATTTCGCTGCGACCCAGGGTCTTGATCTCCGAGTGGAGGTAGGTGTTGCGCACCCCCATTTCTTGCAGGTAGTCGGCCAGTTCCTCGGCCATACGCTTGGTCAGGGTGGTGACCAGGACCCGCTCCCCAACTTCAACGCGTTCCTTGATGCGTTGAATCAGGTCGTCGATCTGGCCCGCGGTGGGCAGAACTTCGATGGTGGGGTCCAGCAGACCCGTGGGGCGGATTATCTGCTCCGCCACTTTCTGGCTTACCTCCATCTCGTAGGGGCCAGGGGTAGCGGAAACGAAGACCATCTGGTGTATCCGCTCTTCGAACTCGCGGAAATTCAAGGGCCGGTTGTCCACTGCCGAGGGGAGACGGAAGCCGAAGTCCACCAGCGTGGACTTGCGGGAGACGTCGCCGTTGTACATGCCGTGAAGCTGGGGCAAGGTCATGTGGGACTCGTCTATGAAGAGGACGAAGTCTTCAGGGAAATAGTCCAGCAGAGTCCAAGGGGCACTGCCAGCGGCACGACGAGAGAGATGGCGCGAGTAATTCTCGACCCCGGAGCAGAAGCCCGTCTCGCGCATCATTTCCAGGTCATAGCGGGTGCGCTGCTCCAACCGGGCCGCTTCCAGCACCTTTCCGCCGTCTCGCAGGAAAGATACGCGCTCCTCCTTTTCAACCTGGATGTCCTCTATGGCCAGCTCCAGCTTCTCCTTGGGCGTAACGAAGTGGCGGGCGGGATAGATGTCCATCTCATCCCGCTGGGCAAGAATCTCCCCCGTTAGGGGATCGATCTCGACGATGCGCTCCACCTCATCTCCCCAGAACTGGATGCGCAGAGCCGTCTCATCGTAGGCCGGGTGCACCTCCAGGGTGTCCCCGCGCACGCGGAAACGTCCCCGGGACAGGTCGGTGTCGTTACGGGAGTACTGCATATCCACCAGCTGGCGCACCAGCCGACTGCGATTGCGCACTTCACCAACCTTTACCTGGGCGACGAAGCTGTAGTAGTCAACGGGGTCGCCCAGACCATAGATGCAGGACACGGAGGCGACGATCAGCACATCCCGCCGGGTGAGCAGGGAACGGGTGGCAGCCAGGCGCAGCTTATCGATCTCTTCGTTGATGTCCGCGTCCTTCTCGATGTAGGTGTCCGTCTGGGGAACGTAGGCCTCGGGCTGGTAGTAGTCATAGTAGGA
>JAAXIE010000099.1 GCA_012270525.1 Dehalococcoidia bacterium
GTGTTGGCAACTTGGTAGATCTTATCGAGGCCGACGCTATATCCCTCTGCCTCCAGTATCTGGGCCTGCCTCTTCCCCTCCGCCTGCAGGATCGCTGCCTCTCTGTCACCCTCGGCACGCAGGATGGCGGACTGCTTCTCTCCCTCCGCCTTGTTGATCTCAGACTGGCGTATTCCCTCGGACTCGGTAATTTGGGCCGTCTTGATAGCCGCCGCCGATTTCTCCTGGTCCATGGCCCTCTTTACGTCAGGCGGGGGGTCGATTTCGTTAATGGCTACGCCCTGGACCTTTACGCCCCACCGGCCGGTATTCTCGTCTAGGGCCGCCTGAAGCTGGTGCTGAATGCGTTCCCTCTCCGCCAAGGCCTCGGCCAGTTCAATGTTCCCGACGATGGACCTGAGGTCGGCCACAGCTTGAGACCGGACGGCGACGCGGTGATCCACCACCTCCAGCACCGACTTCTCAGCTTGGTCGGGCATCACCCGGTAGTAGAGAACGAAGTCCATATCGATCACCACGTTGTCCCTGGTGATGTATTTCTGCGTGGGGACCCGGTCGACTTGCTCCCTCAGGTCTACGACGCGTCCGTTGTAGACCAGTGGCACCAGAAATCGGAATCCAGGGCCTGCCACTCTCTCCAACTGTCCCCAACGCAGTACCACCAGTCTCTCGAACTGCTTCACGATCACGATTCCTGATGCCATTTCGCCCTCCAATCAGCGTCCTTGAGAACGCCTCTGAAGTTGGTCTCTCGTAAGTGATTTGGTCGCAGTAACCTTAGCACCAGCATCGGCTAGTGTCTATGAAGGGGGGCAGGCCCGGCGGTGAAAGGCACCCATGCCGCAGATTCTTGTTATGGGTCTTCGGGGAGACGACTCGGAGCCGATTCACTCATCATGCGCTGGTTCCACGCTCAGAACAGTCCCATCCACGCGGGTGACCCGTACCCTCTCACCCTCTTCGATGGTCCGGGACTCGTTGGTGACCGCCGTCCAGAGTTCGTCATGTATCCGTACGCGACCGCGCGGGTCCAACCGGTCAACCACAACGGCCTCGTCGCCCACCAGATTGGGGAAGATGCTCTCCTGGTCGCCCCTGTTGCCACTGGACCTCCGTATTGTCCACATCACGTACCAGCCGCCGACGAAGATGGTCGCGACCACGCCTCCGAGCAGCCACGGGTTTACGCCGATCTCCGGTGCGTCGGGCAGCTCCTGGCCCGAGAAGAGGATGAGCGTACCTAGAACGAAGCTGACGATCGCTCCTACACCCAGGACACCGAAGCCCGCCACCAGCAACTCCCCTGTCAACAGGGCCATGGCAGCGAGGATCAGGGCTACCCCAGCCCAGTTGACAGGCAGGGCCCCGATACTCAGAAAGGCCAGGACCAGGCAGATGATTCCCACCACCACGGGAACGAACATGCCCGGGTTGAAAAGCTCGATCACGATTCCCAAGCCACCAATGGAGAGGAGGATGAACGAGACGTTTGGATCGGCGAGAAAATCGAGGAACCGCTCCAGGAAGGTCATGTCGCTCTGGCGGACGGTTATTCCCTCGGTCTGCAAATGCCAGCGCGACTCCCCGCCCGTCTCGGTCTTGAGAGTGACTTCCTTCCCATGGAGAAGCTTAAGCAGATGACGCAGATCATCAGCCACATAGTCCACCACGTCCAGGTCTGCCGCCTCCATGGCGGTGAAGGTCTTGGCCTCGGTAACGGTGTTCGATAGCTCCTCGGCATTGCGTTCACGGACGTCGGCGACGCTTCGCACCAAGGCATCCACGGCGTTCTCCACCTTGGCCGACAACGTTGGAGGCAGTTCCTCCCCCCCGGCCCCTACCGGAGATGCGGCTCCGAGACTGGTGCCCGGTGCCATAGCAGCGAATTGTCCGGCCGCAGTGATGAAGGTGCCCGCCGATCGGGCGATGGCTCCGGGAGGCGACACGTACACGGCCGTTGGGACCCGGTCTTCGAGGAGTGCTTCCACGATCTTCTCGGTCGACGCCAAGGCTCCGCCAGGAGTGTTCAACCGGAACACTACGATCTCAGCCTGCTCCTCGACCCCCTTATCGAGAATGCGTTGAATATAGCGTTGCGTCACCGGGTTGATGTCGCCGTCGACACGGGCTATCAAAGCGTGCCGCTCTTGTCCCAAGGCCAAACCAACGCTGCCTAGAACGAAGGCAGCCAGGAAGCAAATCAGCAACGCCAGTCTCCACCACGTCAATCGGCGGCTCGAACGGTGAGTACGGGTTGAGTTCACGCTGGGTAGCGCCATACGCTTCATAGGGGATCGGTAGGCATCAGGAAATTGATGGAGCGCGTCTACACCTATTGTAACAGGAGGTTGAAATCGAATTTAGCGCACTCCTAACCCGTGGCGGACCGTCGCATGCCCGATGCCAAGGGTCGAAGGTGGGCGGGGCGCATAACGCGGAGAGGGCGCGCAGGATGATTCGTTGACTTTGGGTGGTGTGATGTCTACGCTGATTTTGAGACCCTACCCTTGGTCAAGGGCCTGCATAGGAAGGAGTCAGATGGTCGGCTTGGCAGAACGTGACCCGGAAATCGCCTCTGCACTTAGACAGGAGGACGACCGCCAGCGCAATAGCCTGGTCCTCATAGCTTCCGAAAACTATGCCAGCAGAGCGGTGTTGGAAGCCCAGACATCCGTAATGAACAACAAGTATGCCGAGGGCTACCCCGGGCGACGGTACTACGGTGGATGCCAGTATGTCGACATCGCCGAGCAGTTGGCCTTGGACCGCGCTCAATTAGTGTTCGGTGGCGACCATGCCAACGTGCAACCTCATGGCGGGGCCCAAGCCAACATGGCGGTCTACTTCTCACTGCTGGAGCCCGGCGATACAGTGATGGGCATGAGGCTGGACCAAGGCGGACACCTGACCCATGGCAGTCCAGTGAACTTCTCCGGCAAGCTGTACAACTTCGTTGCCTATGGCGTCGACCGGGAAAGCGAGACAATCGACTACGATGAGGTGGAGAGCCTGGCCTTGGAGCACAAGCCCAGGATCATCGTGGCGGGCTACAGTTCCTATCCGAGGCAGATTGATTTCGCCAGGTTCCGGGCCATCTCCGACACTGTAGGGGCAGTCCTCATGGTGGACATGGCCCACATCGC
>JAAXIE010000036.1 GCA_012270525.1 Dehalococcoidia bacterium
TGGCTGCGATTGTAGTTGCGTCGGGTGAACACGTCGCAGACATGGCAGTTGAGGCGTGGCCAAGGGTCGCGCTCGATGGTCAGGGGAGGCGAATACTCGCGGGCCCTCTCCACACCACGGGAGTTGACCGCCAACGCGGTGTACTTCACGCCGGGCTTGGGGTGGAATTTGGACACTACCTCGTCGATCCGAGTCATCTGAGGTGTCCACTTGGGACTGACGAAGGAGCCGACGACGATGGTCTTCAGACCGGTCTCGGATAGGGCATCCAAGAGCCTGACCTTATCCTCGACGGGAATGTTGGCGTCCTCGATTTGCATCCCTTCGCGCATCCCCTCTTCTTTGTAGACCACGTTGGGCCATTGTCGTGGCATGTTCTTCCCTCCTTCGTCTGGATAGTGGGCTGGTACCGGGCGTCAGGTGGAGCTCCGGCGCAGCCCGGCAGTCTGCAAAGTGCAACAGGAATCAGGCAAAGCTCAAACCGATCACCGCAGCCAGGATCGCTATCCCTCCAGCTATGACCGTGGTCTGGAGATTGCCTAGTCGACGATTGGTGTCATCGTAGCGCGCATTCATATCCGCTCGGAACTCCTCGAACCGGGCATTCATGTCCGCTTGGAACTCCTCGAACCGGGTGTTCATATCTGCCCTGGACTCCTCGAACCGGGTGTTCATATCTGCCCTGGACTCCTCGAACCGGGTGTTCATATCCGCTCGGAACTCCTCGAACCGGGCATTCATGTCTCCAAACCTGGCATTCACGTCGACTCGAAACTCCTCGAATCGGCTGTTCATGTCCCCGAACCGGGAATTCACATCGGTCCTGAAGTCATCCAAGCGCTTGCTTAGCTCCTCGTATATCCTTGGGTCGTCCGTGGTCAAGTTTCACTCCTTCGGGATAATAGCAATAACGGAATGCCGCGTATTATAGCCTACCCGAGCGTCATCATGCTTCCCAGGAGACCGTGCCGTTGAGCAGACCACGGGCCATCACGAAGCGGTGTATTTCCGAAGTCCCTCCGCCAATGCGGGCGTGGCGCAGCATGTGGTACCAGTGAGGGATGGGCATGTCGAGGGTCTCCCCAATGCCTCCGAATATCTGCATGACCTTGTCGATGTCACGCCAGCCCCACTCGGCGGCACAGTACTTGACCATGGAGGCCTCGACCCTGACATCGTCGCCCTGGTCGGCCCGCCAAGCCGTCTCTTGAGTGATGGCCCGCAGAGCCTTGATGTCCATGTATACATCGGTGAGCATCCACTGGATTGCCTGCCGGTCGGCGATGGGGCGGCCGTAGGTCACGCGCTGCTTGGACCAATCGATAGCCATGCCCAAGGCCCTCGTCAGGATGCCCAAGGCCATGGAGCCGCGGAGCAGCCGATCGTGGTGCACTAGCCAGCGCTGTCCCAGCCGGAACCCGCCGCCCACCTCCCCAACGACCGCCGTGGCTGGCACACGGACGTTGTCGAGCCTCACATAGAACTGTTGGGCCTTGGTGGGATTGGTCCAAATGCGAATGGGGTCGAAGCTCATGCCCGGAGTGGGATTGTCCACTATGAACATGGTGATACCGCCACGCTGCCGCTTCTCCGGGTCGGTGACCGCCTGGATCAGCAGGTAGTCGGCGGTGGCGGCCCCGGAGATGAACATCTTGGTGCCGTTGATCACCCAGTCGTCACCGTCGTGCACGGCACGCGTCTCCATCATGCCACCGGGATCCGAGCCAGCTTGAGGCTCGGTCTGTCCGAAGGCATAGTTCTTCTCTCCCCGGACCGAGGGCCAGACGTACTTCTCCTCCTGCTCCGGGGTGCAGGAACCCAGCAACATCATGGGCACCGGCGAGACCGGCAACTGGACGATGCTGCGGTGGGACTCCTCGTCCACCACCACGTGACCCAGTGCGCCGAGAGCACCTCCACCGTACTCCTCTGGCAGGTGGGCAGTGTAGATGCCGGTATCCTTGGAAAGCTGTTCCAACCGGGCCCAGTTCTCCTTGGGCAGGGTTCCGACGATCCCCATCACCGCCTCTGCGATGCCGGTGGGACCGCCGTCGTCCACCCCGTCCATCGGCGGGTTGGCCAAGTAATTGGGTTCCAGCGGGATGCACTCGTCGTTCACCATCTGGCGCATGGTGCGCTTGAGGGCATCAAGTTCAGGCGAAAGCTTGAAGTCCATCTCAGGCCCCTTATCTTGTTCAAACCATATGCCACACGATATGCCGTGGGTGGCGTTCGGGCCTAGTATAACCGACCTTCGGCGGCGTGCCTCCCGCACGTGCCTTTGTCCGGTACATGATAGAATGGGCAGACCCAGAACCAGGCCATTCGCGAACCTGAATGCAGTACCGCAACCTTCCAAGTGTCGAAAGCGTCATGGCCACCCGGCAACTGCAGGGCTTGGCCATCCTCTACCAGCGCGATTGGCTGGTGAACCTTGTCCGCCAGCAGATTGATGCTGCCCGAGAGGCAGTCCGCAAGGGGGAAGATGCGGCCGGTGTCGAAGAGGTGGCCCTCCGGGTGGCGCGCCAGGCTGCACAAGAGGGAAGGGCCCGCCCCCGACCGGTGATAAACGCCACTGGCGTTATCATCCATACCAACCTGGGGCGGGCGCCCCTCAGTGAGTCCGCAGTCGAAGCGATGCAGAACGCTGCAGACCGGTACACGGATTTGGAGCTGGATATCCAGGAGGGGCGCCGTGGCTCGCGGCAAGCCCACCTTCAGCCCATCCTCCGCCAGTTGACCGGTGCCGAGTCGTCGTTGGCCGTCAACAACAACGCCTCCGCTGTGTTCCTGGGCCTCTCGGCCATCGCCCAGGGCAAAGAGGTCATTGTGTCCCGGGGTGAGGCGGTGGAAATTGGAGGCGGGTTCCGGGTGCCCGACGTGCTGGCCCAGAG
>JAAXIE010000266.1 GCA_012270525.1 Dehalococcoidia bacterium
GACCACATGGTCGACTACCTGGCGTGCAGCTTCATGGACATGGGCGCCATCGCCGATGGCACGTTCGACCGCGGCTACGCCATCGAATCTACGTGCCACGCGCCGGACAAGGCGGGCGCGTTCGCCGAGATCTACCGTGTGCTGAAGCCCGGAGCCCTCTTCTGGGGCCAGGAAATGTGCATGACGGACAGGTTCGATCCCAGCGACGACGGGCACCAGGCAATCAAGCGCGGCTTGATGCATGGCATCGCGCTCAAGGACATAGCGACTACCCACGAGGTGGACCAGGCCTTGGCAGCGGTGGGATTCGAAGTAGTCGAAGGGATGGACCGGGGCTCCAGGGCTAACGGTTCACCCACGCCGTGGTACCAGCCCATGGAGGGCCGGGGCGGCGCTCTGGGCAAGGCCGTGGTCAGGATTCCGGGGGGGCGCAGGGCCTTCATTGGTGCAGCCAGGCTGGCCGAGGTGCTGCGGGTGTTTCCCAGGGGTTCGGCGGAGGTCGTCCGGCTGCTGCACCAGACCGCCAACGCGTATGTGGAGGGAGGCAAGAGCGAGATCTTCACTCCGCTGTACTGCTTCCTGGCTCGCAAGCCCCTCTAGGCGTTTCGCCTCGTAGACCCTTTATCATCCACGACTGCAAGACTCAGGAAGAGCCCATCGCAGCGTCAATTACGCCGGTGATGAAGTCGGCTTTAGATTCGGTGTAGGCCCGGCGGTCGTTCCTGTATCGCGTCGCGAGCTCTCTCTTCAGCCGCTCGTACTCTCGGGCAGTATCCGGATTCTTCCTGAGGTGGTCGCGGAAGACCAGGTGTCGGTGCACCTCGGGATGGCCAGCCGGAAACATGTGCACGTGCATGACCGTGCGTCCGCCCACGACCCTGTCGAAGTAGAAGCGGCCGGCGATTCCGTTCTCGCCGCGGTATCTGAACCCGATCGCCGTCATCGCAGCCACGGCTTCGCCGGCCTCCGCTGGGCCAGCGGCGACCGGCAGGAAGTCCAGGATGGGCTTGGCCGCCAGCCCGAGCACGGACGTGCTGCCGATGTGGTGCACTTCCGTAATCCGGGGACTGCACGCCGCCAGGATAGCCGCCGCTTCTCGTTCGAAGACGCGGGCCCACTCGGCGCGGTACTCTACCACCTCGATATGCTCCCCGGCCGTGCCAAGTGACTGCCAGTTGTCCATGCTTTCTCCGGCTCGATTTGATTGAGCCACAGCGGTCTAACTGCCCGGCTGGTCCCAGCCGTTGGGCATACTTGGGACTGGCCACGACGGATCCGGTCGCCAGAGCTCCCAACCGGCCGAGAAAGGCGATCCCTTCTCGGCAACGACCGCTGCCATCATGTCTGCTTCAGCCAGGACCGACGCGTGCTCCTCGTCCGTGAACCAGCCGCGCCTAGCCAGCTCATCGAACTCGTCCCTGTCCTTCCACGACCACGATAGGTCTGGCTCGACTCTGATGTCGAGGATGTGGTCCCGGACTACGATGCCCTTTGGCGTCCGGCGAATGGGAGACTGCAGGTTCACGATCCAGCGATGGACCCGCCATTCCAAGTCCCAGAAGAGCCACACCGAGTGCCAAGACCCCGGAGGAGTGAGAGTCAGCACGTGGTAGGGTCCTGACACCCGCGCCTCCAGTGGCGTCTGGAGGGGCCTTTCCCATAGGTCTATGCGTTCGTGAATTGGCATCGAGCGCCGATTGCGGGTGGCGCCGGAGCGATACGGGGCATTAGGGTGTGTGTACAGTGCGAGGTGTCTCGCGCCATCCTCCACGACCGTCACTGGCCTGGCGGCCAAGAGTTGTTCGCCCCACATGTCCTGCTGGAGTATCTGCGTGCCCAGCTGCCAGCGATTGGATTTGTTCATTCTGTGCCGACCATTCAGTTCAGGGAGTCGATAGTGACGCTACGCTTGAGGGTGTATTGCTGGTGGAGATAGGGGAGCTCGAGTCCCCAACCGCGTCGCTCGCGTCGCCGCGGTCGCCCAGTTTAGCTGTATCCCTGCGTACATGTTACTCGCTCTGTGCCCTCGATTGTATCGGCTCGGTCGGTGCGGTTCACCCCCGTCTCGATCTTTCCATATCAAGTGGAGAGAGGGTCTGTGGAGGTCTACGCAGCGCAACCTCTTCTCCTTGTGAACCCCGAGCTCCTAATATAAGATGCTTGTCACCAACGCCCGTGGAGGAAACTGAAATGGCACTGACCTTGGACGAATCGACCAAGCTGTGTGAAGCCGCCATAGCGAAGGCAAATGAGCTGGGAATCCGGATCAGCGTGGCCGTGTGCGACCCGGGAGGAAGGCTGATCTCCTTCGCCCGGATGGACGGGGCAATTTGGGCCAGCGTTTACGGATCCCAGGGCAAGGCAACCGCGTCTGTCGGATTCGGTAGGGCCAGCGGTCTGCTCCAGGATCGCGCCGACCACCCGACCATCCGGGGCATCATCGCCGCCTCCGGTAGCAGCATGATCCCGGGCCAGGGAGCTGTACCTGTCATCCGGGATGGCGTCGTGGAGGGGGCGTGCGGGGTAGGCGGAGGCACGGGGGAACAGGACGAGGTCTGCGCCCAGGCCGCGGTGGACTCGCTGTAGCCCCGTTCCCCGCTCGTAAACGAGGCTGAACACGGCCCGGTACTCCACAACCTCGATGTGCCCCCCCCCCGGCGTGCCGAGTGAGTGCTAGCTAGGTTTGAGGTTCATGCCACAAAACCAGGTACTCAGGTGCTTCGCCCTACCGCAGTTTCCTGGCGACAGCTACCAGGCGGCGAGCTTTCGGGCCGTACTCGCTGCCGTCAAGGTCACCGAACAGCTGTACATCAGTGAATCCGGAACCAAGCAGCCGGTCCCTCAACTCTTGACCTGAATACACGGTGTGGTGAAAGCGATGGGTAGTTGCTCTTGAGTCCTCAATGAGGATCCATTCGTTCTTGAGTAGGGTCCAATCGGCAGATACATCCCGCCTCTGGACGAGTAGCCGGCCATCGGATAACTCCTGGGACGTGGTCGGTAGGAACCCCCTGGCTAGTATCTCCTTGCCCATGAGTTCCATAACAAGAGTGCCTCCGCTGCGGAGGTTCTGACAGATGTTTCGCAGCGTTGTCATATCATCGTTCTTGTCGTCAAAGTAGCCGAACGATGTGAACATACTAACGACGAGATCGAATGCCTCTGGACGAAGGAAGTGGCGCATGTCACCCTGCACCCACTCGACTTCCACTTCATTCGCATCGGCTAGGTCGGCCGCCTTTTGCAAGAGGAAGGGCGAGAGGTCAACGCCGGCCACTCGGAACCCCGCCTTCGCCAGTGCAACTGAGTGGCGTCCCGGACCGCAGGCGAGATCCAGTGCATCACCTTCCCCTATGCCTGTAAGTTCCAGAACGCTTCTTACTTCATCTTCCGCGACCTCGAACCTTCGGTCTGGGAACAGGACTGGGTAGAGGGCGTTCCAGAAACTCTCGTCCTCAAACCACTGTGACATACGATTACTCCTACTCTGGAATTTCCGAGCTATGCTCATCTGCGCCCACGAACAAAAAAAGCCTCCCCGAGCGGGGAGGCTCTCGAAGTTGCGACTGGATCGAGTAGCTACATTCTCCCCGACAATGAGAGAATATGCACATCTACAACGACGCCCACTAGATTGAGTCTTCTGAATATCCTCATAGGGTGTTCACCTCAATTGCTCTGCCGTAGTCTAGCATGCGGTGATGAAGTGGGCAATTGCGGGAGGGATAGAATCGAAGCGAATCATCGTGTATCCAAACCTGGTGGAGATAGGGGGGCTCGAACCCCCAACCTCGGCGATGCGAACGCCG